>CBDUOW010000509.1:0-1518 GCA_965368945.1 uncultured Gammaproteobacteria bacterium | reverse complement strand
CGGCATCCAGCGCCTGTTGCAGTTGTTGCAGATTTTCCACTTCCACTTCCAGCGGGATGTCCGGCGATAACCGCCGCGCGGTATCGACCGCTGCCTGAATCGAGCCTGCGGCACTAATATGATTTTCCTTAATCAACACCATGTCGTACAGTCCGATGCGATGATTGTAGGCGCCACCACAACGAACCGCATATTTCTGTGCCAGCCGTAGTCCGGGAATAGTTTTACGGGTATCAAGAATACGGCAACCGGTACCTTCAACTGCCATGACATATTCGTGCGCCTGCGTGGCGGTGGCGGAGAGGGTTTGCAGGAAATTCAGCGCGCTCCGTTCCCCGCTTAGTAAGTGACGGGCGGAACCATGGAGGCGACAGAGTTCCTGATCAGCTTGAATCTTGTCGCCATCCTGGCAGTGCCAGTCAATTTGAATAGCCGTGTCCAGCTGGTTAAAAACTTCCGAGACCCAGTCAGCGCCGCATAATATGGCCGGTTCCCGACAGATGATTCTGGCATCAGCCAGCTTGTCATCGGGGATTAACTTTGCTGTGACATCACCATCGCCGATGTCTTCGGCCAGGGCGAGCGTGACCTGTTTATTAATATAACTTGAGGGGAGTTGCATAGCAGAGGTGTTGAATTATTCAGGCACGCCAAAACTGACAATAACACTCCTTAGTTCCGTGTTGAGGTTTTTGCTGATCAGGTCACGCGCGCGTTGCGCAGCCGTGTCCGGATTTTGTGCTGCAACCTTCAGATCCCAGCGGTGACTGCCTTGCGATTCGCCACCAGTTTTGTTGAGCAAGTTTATTTGTAAACTACCGCGGTACCAGTACCAGCCTTTGGCGTCATTAAAACCAGCCAGTTGCAGATCAGCTTCCAGCCGGTAATTGGCTTTATCATTTGTGGCATGTTGAAACCCGGCCCCGGCCAGGGCACCTTGCAGGATGGGTTCAACCCCGCCAATCGGATCGTTAAGGATCAGTAACTCAATCTGCACGCGTTGCAATAGCGCGTCACGGTGGCTGCGTAAGCTGGTGAGGTT
The DNA here is from genome assembly GCA_965368945.1 of uncultured Gammaproteobacteria bacterium. Taxonomy (GTDB): domain Bacteria; phylum Pseudomonadota; class Gammaproteobacteria; order UBA6429; family Thiohalophilaceae; genus JAHEIJ01. The sequence goes on along the minus strand of CBDUOW010000509.1, from coordinate 476 downwards.
ATGAGTGGCCGGCACACCAATGCCGGTTGGATCGATGATTTTCAATATGCGCTGATTTTCATAGCGACTGGACTGGATGGCCACCGCCTGGCTGGCATGGCCAATTTGATTGAAGAGTTCATTGTGCTGTTTGGCGAAAGCGATTTCATCTTCGGTCGCGGCGTCCTGGCCTTGAATCGCCTGGCGCAAGTCGTTGGCGGCCTGGTTGCGATCCAGTACGGCAAGTGCATGATACTGACTATTGGCAGGATCCTGCCACAGCTCGGCAATACGGATGCCCTCGACAATTTGATCGGTTTGGGTGGTGATAAATCGACTGGCGCTGGTTTCAACATTGCCTGCTTCCTGATTTTGCGACTCATAGGTCACCACGTCCTCGCTTTGTTCGGTAATACGCAGCTGGAAAATCTTGCTGAGATCGGCGCGGGCCCGGTCCTGCGCCAGGGCACGATTATCACTCTGGCCGCGGCCAAGCA
>CBDUOW010000508.1:0-1524 GCA_965368945.1 uncultured Gammaproteobacteria bacterium | reverse complement strand
CTGTAACAAGGTCCGTGAAATCCCGCAACCAAAAGTATGTAGAGCATGCGGGTAACATTTTCTACTTAAAGAATAAAATAAGGGGGACAAAATCTGTCCCCTTTTTCTTTCCTTTTTTCAAATCAATAACCTTAATGTATGCGGATGGTTATCAGATGATAAATCGGCTATATATTGAAATACCACCTTATCCTGTGACAGCATAATAAATCGTGATAGACAGATGACAACATTGTCCCTTGCAGACATCCAAACCGCCCGCGACCGCATCAAAGATGTAGTCGAGATGACACCCTGTGACTATTCCGAGGTCCTCAGTCGAATATATGGCTGTCACCTTTATCTTAAATTGGAAAATCTGCAGATCACCGGCTCATTCAAGCCACGCGGTGCCTTTAATAAAATGCTGCAGTTAACCCCCGAACAACGTGATGCGGGGGTTATTGCCGCCTCGGCAGGTAATCATGCGCAAGGCGTGGCCTATGCGGCCCGCCAGCTTGGTATCGATGCCACCATTGTGATGCCCGAAACCACCCCCCTGGCCAAAATTCGCGGCACCGAGGAATTGGGCGCCGCTATTGTGCTTTATGGCAGCCGCTACGCTGAGGCCTATGAAAAAGCTAGCGAATTACAGCAACAACATGGCTATACCTTTATCCATGCCTTTGATGATCCCCAAATCATCGCCGGGCAAGGCAGCGTTGGGCTGGAAATCCTCGAACAAGTGCCGGATCTGGATATGCTGGTGGTGCCCATTGGTGGGGGCGGTCTTATCGCCGGCAGTGCCCTTGCCATCAAGGCAACCCGGCCGGAAGTTCGCATTATTGGTGTCGAAGCCGGACGAATCCCATCCATGAAATCCAGTATCGAGGCCGGCCACATCGAAACATCCCATCCGGCAAATACCATTGCGGATGGCATCTCGATTACCAAAGTCGGGCAACACACGTTTCCGCTAGTTAAGCAGTATGTTGATGAAATCCTCACGGTCAGTGAAGAAAATATCGCCAGTGCCATCATGATGCTGCTGGAACGGGAAAAGACCCTCACCGAAGGCGCCGGGGCAGTCGGTTTTGCAGCCCTGAGTCAGGGATACATCGAAAACATCAAAGACAAGAAAATTGTGGTCGTACTTAGCGGTGGTAACATCGATATGACCATGTTAACGGTGATACTTGAGCGCGGCATGGAATGCGATGGCCGCATGGCCCGCCTCAAAGTGGTCATCCCCGATAAACCCGGCAATATCGCCAAACTCGCCGCACTGGTCGCGGAGCAACAGGCAAATATTCTGGAAATCTATCAACATCACTCGGTGAGCGAAGTCGATATTGGCGAAACGGAAGTGGAAATGGTGTTGGAAGCAAAAGGCAAAGAACATATCGACGCCATTATCGCCTCAATCGATCAGTGTGGCTACACACTTAAATGAATGCCTGCCCTGACTAACAATCACGCCCCGGTTAAAGTGCCCGGGAAAAAGACGGCTATAAAAAAGCATAGCCTGTTAAATATTATATTGGT
>CBDUOW010000507.1:0-1526 GCA_965368945.1 uncultured Gammaproteobacteria bacterium | reverse complement strand
TGATGGCGCTGGCGAAACGCGCGGGGACGATCTCCAGTGACCAGATGGTGAAACCTTGAGTTAGATAGGTATAAAGTTCAAATAAAATCGTGTCGGAAACATCCCACACCTGCAGCATGAAATACCCGAACAGCAACCAGAGTGTTACGACAGTGAAAAGCCGTAGCCAGAACAGACCCGGCATCTTATCCCCCGGTTTGAGTCCCATGGCTTCGCGTAATCTGCGGCTCCAGTTATGGCGACCATAATCGAGGTTGTTGAATAAATCATGGAACAATCGACTCAACAGTAAGGTGGAGCCTATTACTATTAAAGAGCCAAGTACCCCTCGTGCTAGTCCGAAACCGAGATTTCGGTAGCCCATCCATTCGGCAACCAGGGCGATCAGCAGGGACAGGTGAACCAGGCCGGTCATCCACCGGACAGATGGTTGTGATGACAAGCGCATCATCAGTCCAAACGCCCAGATAAAATTCAGAATCAGGAAAGAGGCATAGACATCGCGCGCGATGAGAAATACGGCTTCAGGCAGGCTGTGTTTCAGCAGGGTGGAAAATAATAAATAACCCACATAGGCCAGCAGGGCCAGCACACGCAGCCGGCGTGCCAATGCTCTGGTAAGATCCTCCGGCAGAGTCAGGAAGCGGGTGGCTGGTGCCGGTGGGGCCAGCAACATGGTTATAATCAGCAGGATCAAAAAATACAGTGGCAGGCCCTGGGTTATCACCGTAATGAAAGGCGGCGGGTGAATTTCCCGGGTCAGGATGCTGAAAAAGATGGCGACGGCGGTACTGCCGATCAGGTGTGGTGCGTAATGGGCAAGTGATGCGACTATTGCGCAGATAAACCCGCTGGAAAAGTCATCGCTCCAATGTTTGCGGCGGATACGGTGTTCAAGATACTGACGCAACAGGATCGCAGGTCCAATCGTCAATACCAGCAGAATAATCAGCACCAGCCACTGCCAGGCCTGCATGAGATCCAGGCCACCATGGTTGTTTGTAAATGTTTCGCTTGCTGAGAACCATTCTGAGGGTTTGTTCCAGTTTTCCCGCAGCAAAGTAATAAAATCGGGACCGCGAACCAGCATGCGGCTGGCAAGAAGCTCCTTGATGGCATCATTCAGTTTTATATGCAGCTCTTCACTCTGTATCACCAGCACACGGCAACTGCCGAGTTGTTTGTCAATGTCGGTTAATTGTTTCTGGATATCCCGTCGCTTGCGAGTGACATCAATCGGATCCTTGGCAGTGGCTTCCCCGAGGCTGGTGAGCGCGGCCTGGACTTCAGTTTGTTGAATCTCGAAATCAGCAACGCAAGTCCCGGCTTTGGACTTGACCTCAGCAACTTGATTTACCAGTTCCTTGAGTGTCTTTACATCGTACCGTTTGCGCGCCAGAGTGCGTTCAACATCTGTAACAGTCTTTGATAAGGCTTCAATATCCAGGTCTGCGGCGAGGGCCGGCTGGGAAGGAAGCAGCAAAAAAACGGACAACACCATCCCCAGCAGTACTTGCACAGTGCTG
>CBDUOW010000506.1:0-1528 GCA_965368945.1 uncultured Gammaproteobacteria bacterium | reverse complement strand
CGATGTTATGCAACAGGGGAATGAGCATAAACACTGCATGCAGACTCAGGCCCTTGGCGTGCATCTGACTCAGATCCTGGGTGGAGCGTGCTGCCGTGGTAACGATGGTACCGTTCAGTCGTGCCGCTGCAAACGCGTTTTGCAAATTATCTCCACCTACCGTATCAAATACCACATCAAAACCCCGGCCCTCGGTCCATGTCTGGATTATGTCCTCAAGCGACTCTTCACGATAGTTGGCAATACCCTCTATGCCGAGCATTTTTAACTGTTCAGCTTTGTCCTTCGACGAGCAAGTGGCGACGACGGATGCGCCCCGCCATTTGGCCAGTTGCACCCCGATGTGGCCAACACCGCCGGTGCCACCGAATACCAATACCGTTTGCCCGGCCTGTACCCTGGCCTTGTCGATCAAAGCTTCCCAGGCGGTTATGCTCACCAGCGGCAACGCTGCCGCATCAGTAATATCCATGGATTCCGGGGCATGGGCCACCAGCGCGGCTTCTGCGAGCATAAAATCCGCCAGTGCTCCCTGCCGACCGGTTACGCCACCGGCACAGGCAAAAACTTCATCACCTATCGCCAGGTCTTTCACGCCTGGGCCAATTGCCTCAATGGTACCGGCGACATCGCCATGCAGGATGGCCGGTCGTTCGGGTGCAATTGCGGCAAGCCCACCCTGGCGAATCTTGGTATCCACCGGATTGACACTGGAGGCCGCAACGCGAATCAAGACATGTTTCGCAGGAACTTGCGGGCGAGTTAACTCCGTTTGGCGGAACACACCCGGCGCACCAAAGCCATCGATCACCATCGCCTGCATAGTTTGTGTCATAAAGACACCCCAGTATCATTCACTCACAGAATTTATATTTTTATCTCAATAACCTGACGACTGTTCACGCTTCATTAACTTGAACATCTGGCTGACGGCATAATCCAGACGCTTGCGAACATCATCACTACTGATTTCCTGTTGCACATCTGCAACGGCCGCGCTGGCCCAGACAGGATTACCGGTAACGCCATCAATCAATACGACCACTAACGATCCAGTCGGTACGTTTTGGAGCATCTGCAACTTGGTTTCCTTGTTTTCAACCAGTTCCAACGCTTCCATATCGATACCCGCGGCAAAGCCGACAATCAAATCGGGTCTTACGGCCACTTCCTTGATCCCACGCTTGCGCAGTTCCCTGTCGATCAAAAACTTGATTTCGGCATCTGCATCAAACTGCGGTGGTTCCCATTTGCCACGTGGATCATTAAGAATTGCCGCTGATCCGAGCCAGGCATAGGTTTTATAACCGGCTAGATTGGCTTTAGGGTCCGCTTCGGCATCCACCTCGATATCTTGCGTCAGGGTGGAACAACCCATCGTTAACAAGAACAATAGTGCAGTAAGGACCGCATAGATTTTTTTCATTTTTCTCTCCCGTACGTTATTTAAAATTCAAGGCTACCAAATATAACAAAATTAAACCTTGATCATTGATCGCTGATTACTAAAACGGTAACCGCATCGCGC
>CBDUOW010000505.1:0-1535 GCA_965368945.1 uncultured Gammaproteobacteria bacterium | reverse complement strand
CATTTCTCGTACAGGTCTTCACGCTGACGCATATTATTATTTATTTGCAATTGAAAAATGCGTGGAAAGGAAAGTCACACGTGGTTATAAAATGAAAAGACATAATTCATTAACAATTATACAGGCGAGTCAGAGAACACAATTAGAATTGATAGTTCTCTGACCCTGTTCTGTCCAACGTTTTCATCGTTCATGGTCCGACCACTCTCAGTTTTTCCATTTTATTGTGGCCTACATAATTATAAATCATACTTTATATTATTGATCTCCTCAGCGGTTTCGAGAGCAAGCATTGGTAATGTGCGACTTAGACTTTTCTCAGTAAGCTGTTGTTGTTCTAATTTGCTCAAATCGATTTTCTTTCCATGGACACCGCATTTTATATTTAATTTTTTGGCACTGGCATTCCAATCCCACTCACATATTTTATGGCCGTCATCAAACCACTCTCCTCCCTGCAGAAAATCATTAGAATCCTTGAATTTATGGGATATAGCCATGATTATTCCTCATTAATAATACTAAGCATAATTGTCTTCCGTGCTTAGTCACAAGCTTAACTTATATAGCTTACCTAAGAGCTGGATCACATCAGCTACAATTAGAGTAAATAATAAATCTGTCCCCTTTTTTCTATTTCTTCCGCTTATCGCGAACATAAAGGACCTTTGAGTTGGTATCCCCTACTTGCCTTTCTTCAATGTCAAAAAGTTTTGTTGCAGCAACCAACTCACCCAGTTTTCCATAACCGTAATTTCGCGAATCAAACTCAGGTGTTTGTTTTGCAATATTACTGCCTACCGGACCGAGTTGTGCCCACCCACTTTCATCGGAAGATGCTTCTACTGCATTACGTAACAGGCTTACCAGTTTTGTATCTTGTTTTAACTCGCTACTGGATTTTTTGACAATTGCCTCACTTTCATCAATCTTTGCACGAAGGACTTCTGTGAAAATAAATTTGTCACAAGCCGAAACAAAAGCGGAAGGGGTCTTTTGCTCCCCAAAACCATACACCAATAATCCTGATTCTCTGATTCTTGAAGCCAGCTTGGTAAAATCACTATCACTCGATACTATACAGAATCCGTTAAAGTTGCCGGTGTACAACAAATCCATCGCGTCAATAATCATTGCGCTATCAGTTGCATTTTTTCCTTTTGTATACGCAAACTGCTGCATGGGTTGAATAGAATGTTCTAATAGAACATCTTTCCATCCTTTTAAGCCAGGTCCGGTCCAATCGCCATAAATTCGCTTGACGCTGGCTATTCCGTAATTTGCTATCTCTGCCAGCAAACCATCCACAATGCTGGGTTGAGCATTATCCGCGTCTATAAGAACCGCTAATTTGTCTGTAGTTTCCATAGATTTGTACTTTTTTAGTTACTTAATAACAGTGATTTAGACAGAATTAACTTTTAAATTAGTCGGATCCTTTTGATTGTCCGTTAACTTCCTTCATCTACTTTTTACCGGATTTGATACCCGGCGGCGCCTTTAACCACGGAACACCTCCCGCCCCCATTTTGTAC
>CBDUOW010000504.1:0-1538 GCA_965368945.1 uncultured Gammaproteobacteria bacterium | reverse complement strand
TCCAGGCTGGCCCCATCCGGCAGCATCACCACGGCAAACACAAAGCCCTGATCTTCCGGCGGCACAAAACTACCTGGTATGGTCTTGAACAGGGTGAACGTCAGAAGCAGCATCACCCCCAGTACACCGAGTGAAACACCTACCCGCTTCATGGCCAGAGTCACGCCCTGTCCATACTGACCGGTCAGCCCTTCAAGCCAGTCATTAAACCACTTGAAAAACCTGTTTGGCTCACCGCTAGCCGGCTTCAATAATAAAGAAGCCAGCGCGGGGGTCAGGGTCAGTGCAACAAAACTGGAAATGGCCACCGAAATGGCAATAGTGATGGCAAATTGCTGGTACAACACGCCGGTGGTGCCACCCAGGAAAGCCACCGGTACAAACACGGCGATGAGTACCAGGGTGGTGGCAATGACCGGGCCGGTCACTTCTTCCATCGCCCGGAAGGTCGCATCCTGCGGCGACAAGCCGAACTGCTCCATATTGCGTTCAACGTTTTCCACTACCACGATGGCGTCGTCACACACGATGCCGATCGCCAGCACCAGACCGAACAAGGTCAGCAGGTTAATGGAGAAACCCAGCGCCTGCATGCCGGCAAAGGTACCAACAATCGAAACGAAGATGGCGACGGTCGGGATCAGGGTCGCATTGATCTTCTGCAGGAATAAATAGGTCACCAGCACCACCAGAATGATCGCGATGATCAGCGTCTGGACCACTTCATCGATAGACGCCTGCACGAACTTGGTGGTATCGAGTGAGACAGTATAATCAATCCCCTCTGGAAAGGATCGCTTCAGCTCTTCCATCAACTTGCGCGCATTCGTCGCCACCTCGAGCGCATTGGAACCGGGCTGCTGATAAATTGCGATAAACGTTGCCGGACTGCCGTTAAGGGTGGAACGCAACAGGTACTGTTTCAAACCTTCCTCGGCGTAGCCAACATCTTTAAGGCGCACGATGGCCGTGCCCTTGGGATCGGCCCGCAAAATAATATTTTCGAATTCGCGCGCTTCCGAGAACCGGCCCTGGGTCACTACCGGGAAAGTCATTTCGACGGGTTTGTTGGTCGGCGACTGACCCAGTCGACCCGCGCCGAATTGCTGATTCTGCGCACTGACCGCACGCTGAATATCACTGGGGGTAATCTGCAGGCTGGCCATGCGATCCGGTTGTAGCCACAGCCGCATAGCCAGGTCCGGCAGCCCCATGATTTGCGCCTGATTGGCACCGGGTACCCGTTTCAGGGCATCCAGTACATACAGATTGGCATAGTTACCCACATATTTTTCGTCATAACGGCCATCCGGTGAATAAATACCAATCAGCATCAGGATACTGGGGGATCGCTTTTGTACCCGCACCCCGGTATTGCGCACCGTGTCGGGCAGTTCCGGCAGCGCCAGGCTGACCCGATTATTAACCTGTACCTCGGCCGTATCCGGATCGGTGTCGATGTTGAAGTAAACGGTGAGATCCATTTCACCCGTGGCCGCACTGGTCGACTGCATGTAGATCATGTTGTCGACACCGTT
>CBDUOW010000503.1:0-1541 GCA_965368945.1 uncultured Gammaproteobacteria bacterium | reverse complement strand
GTGGTTTGATTCCGGCACGTTGGTATTCGGTGTCGGATACGCGCATGTCAACTACGCTGGAGAATGAATATGGCACCTCTATTGCCACCGTCGAGCATTTGCTGGCCGGGTTGTCGGGTTGTGGCATCGACAATGCCTTGATCGAGATCGATGGTCCGGAAGTGCCCATTATGGATGGTAGCTCCGCCCCCTTTGTCAATCTGATTGAAAGAATTGGTACTGTAGATCAGGAAAATCAGCGTTTCGCGATCTGGATTCAAAAGCCGATTGATATGCAGATTGATGACAAGTATGCGGTGCTGTTACCGAGTCGGATTCCACGTATTACCGTGAGTATCGACTTTCCGCATTCGGCCATCGGTTTTCAGACCTTTTCGGTGGAATTGATCAATGAAGCATTCCGCAAGAATATTGCGCGCGCCCGCACCTTCGGCTTTTCGGATCAGCTGACTCAATTGCAACAACATGGCCTGGCTTTAGGTGGCTCGTTGCGAAATGCCGTATTGGTTGATGGCGACAGGATTGTGAATGAAGAGGGTCTGCGCTATGAAAATGAGTTCGTGCGGCACAAGATTCTCGATTGTTTTGGTGATTTGAGTCTGGCGGGAATGCCGGTAATCGGGCATTACTATGCGCATAAGCCTGGTCATCATATCAACACCTTGTTGTTGAGCAAGTTGTTTGACTCGCATGGGTCCTGGTCCTATGTTTCAATTGACGATTACAATCGTTTCATGGGCATTGCGGTGAATAACACGGTGAAGGAATTTGAGGAAGAGGTTACCAATGTCCATCCAATACGTGCTGAGGAGCAGAGATAACCGTGATTCAAAAAAGCAGGGGTGCTTTTTCAATCATGCATCGGGATTGATCGGGCGTGGCCGGCGGTTCTCATCAATGGCCACATAGGTAATTTCCGCCTCGGCAACCTTTTGACACTCATCCTTGCCGCGATTACGTTGGGCATAGGCGGTGACATGAATCCGGATTGATGTGTTGCCGATATTTATCACTTTGGTATAGAGGCTGACGAGATCACCCACGAACACGGGCTGAATGAATCGAAACTCGTTAACTGCCACGGTGACTATGCGACCATTAGCGCGCCGAAAGGCTTCGATACTGCCGGCAATATCAACCTGTGACATGAGCCATCCCCCGAAGATATCACCGGAGGCATTGGTGTTGGTTGGCATCGCCATTATTCGTATGGCAGGCGATTGATCAGTGGGCAGTGTGTTATTATCGCTCATACAGCTTCAATGTCCCTCATACATCCCGATAATCACATCTTCATATTTTTCGATAAGACAATTACGTTTGAGCTTGAGGGTTGGTGTGATCAGCCCGGCCTCAACGGTCCATGGTTCAAGTGTGGCCTCGACTCGAAAAATCCTGGCGTAGCCTGGAAAAGGTGCCAGTTTTTCTTTAATTCGCTTCATGAGTTCATGTTGTACCTCAGGGATATCCAGGCTGCTTTCCTTATCAGCAGGGACAGAGAGTGATCCCGCCAGTTTTTCCCAGTTGGTTCGATTGAGTAC
>CBDUOW010000502.1:0-1545 GCA_965368945.1 uncultured Gammaproteobacteria bacterium | reverse complement strand
ATTTATCAGGCGCTGTGCCAGTCCTTGTGTGCCGCCCTCCCGCAGCCCGTTATTCTGGTGGATTGGAGTGACATTGTGGAACAGGACCGATTGATGCTGATTCGTGCCGCGCTCGTGGTGGACGGGCGCGCCATCACTTTGTACGAATCCATTTATACGTTGAAATACTATAATAAACCGCGCACCCATCAGCAGTTTCTCCGTGAACTGAAAGCCTTACTCCCCGAACACTGCAGGCCCATCATTGTGACCGATGCCGGTTTTCGAGGCCCCTGGTTTCGTGCCGTAGAGAAACTGGGCTGGTATTGGTTGGGCCGGGTCCGCAATGGCGTCAATTATCGTTTGCATTCACGTCAACAATGGCGGCGGAGTACCGACTTATATTATCGGGCCAACAAACGGATGCGCTATCTCGGCCCGGCCGACTTATCCAGTAAACGCCCTTATCCTTGCCATCTCTATCTCTATAAAAAACCCAAACAGCATCGCAAGGCCAATCGCTCTGTTGTCCATTTTGCCAAACACAGCAACAGTGACGTCTTTGAAAAACAACAAACCGACCCCTGGCTCATTGCCACCAATTTGGCGCCTGAGGCTGTCTCACCAAAACGCATCATGCAACTCTATGGGAAACGCATGCAAATTGAAGAAGCCTTCCGCGATCTAAAAAGTGATAAGTTTGGCTTTGGCTTAACCCTCAGTCGTTCCAGGAATATCGAACGGCTAAACAGCTTACTATTGATTGCCGCTTTGGCCACCCTCTGTTTATGGTGGGTTGGGCTCTATGCACAACAACAAGGTTGGCAGCGTCATTTCCAGGCGAATACGGTCACGGATAGAAAAGTGTTATCAATCCCATTTCTTGCGCTGCAAGTATTACAGCGACCTGATTATCCGATCATGCTATACGATCTTGAGCCGATTCTTCAGGCATTAATCGGGCTGATTAAACAATGCAATGAGGGATAAATTCGTGGGGATCCATCAGCGGTTGAGCTCACTGGCGGCTACAGTGCGGCAAAGCCGCAGTGAGCCGTCCAAAGTGGAGCGATTTGTTAGAGCTGAAGCCTAACTAAATACATTATTATAAATGTAAACGTCACAAAACCACTAAAAATTGTTCCAACGATACCCAGAGCCCTTATTTTTCGTAGATAAAAGTTACTGTAAATTCCTGTATTATCATGTATATCTACGCCAACAGCCATTACCATTGAATTCATAAGAGCAACAAAAAATGATATAAAGGTATTCCATAAAACAAAATCAAAAAATGTACCTTCATTATAGCCTTTACCATAAACAAGTGATGCTACGAAAATTGAAATTATAATGAAACTAAGCACAAAACCCTTCACGAATCCGTAAACTCCTCTAATAAGTAATGTTTGAGTGCTTTTTTTATAAGTCCCATTTCGTAAAGCAACAATAATGGCAGTACTACCAAATACGAACATAAGCAGGAAGGTAATAAATGTTATTTTCATAGCTCTAACGATTGAATTGACAGGCTTATAAACAGTTACCAAGTAACTGTCATAAGTC
>CBDUOW010000501.1:0-1556 GCA_965368945.1 uncultured Gammaproteobacteria bacterium | reverse complement strand
GCTGAAAAACTTTCTGGATGCCATGGAGTTTGATACCCAGGCCCACCTTCAGGCCTGGCTGGGTGCCTTTGTCGCACGACGTGCCTTACCTGTGCTCAAGCTGGTAAAACCGGGCAAGCGCTTACAGCAACTCATTACCCGGCTGGATTAATCCGTTTTTTTATTTAAGCACGGCATTCACGTTCAACATGCCGGCTTCCCCATGCCAGTAGCCGTTACACCATTCGGTCTCCGCCGCCATTAATGCCGTGATGGCCTCACTCTGCTCACCCTTGCGGGCCGCATCGAATGCAGTCACGATCTGCTGCATGCCTTCCGCCTGGGGAGACAGCCGCAACACATCCACCTGCAACTGCCGCAGGCTATCTATCTCGCCCAATAAGTTCGACGGTAAACCGGATTGCAACTGGATTCCGTTAATCGTGAACAACTCCTGATCTTCCTGGGTCTGCAACGGCATGCCATGGGGGTAGTCAATACAACGCAATTCACACTGGTCCTTGGGCACATTATGGGCGCGGGCGGTAAAACAACGCGCCGAAAAGGACAAAGGCATGTGCCCGTAGGCAAAGACTTCCGTCTCCAGCCCATCCGGCCGGCCGGACTGTAACTCACCCAGTGTCCTGGCAGACAGTTCCAGCGGCATGACCCAGCGCACCGCGCCGTTTTCCCGCATGAGTTCCAATGAAGATGCGTTGTAAAGATTCAAATGGGGCCCGGCCACAAACGGTCGACTGTTAATCAAATGCACGGCGGCCATGTCGTTGGCTTCCACCTTGAAATCGCCGTTTTCACAAATCTTCTGCAGTGTGATGAGCTCCGACTCGGCTTCCATCAAGGCCAGGGTCGACAGCACCACTTCCTTGCCTGCCCCCTCCAGCATGTCGGCGATTTCCAGCCAGTCCAGCAGGCGTAACTCGCGCCGCTTGGAGCAAACGACCTCGCCCAGATACACGATATCGACAGGCCAATCCCGCGCCTGGGTATAAAATGCCTGCACCGTTTCGATGGGCCAGTAATACTGTATAGGACCTAGAGACAATTTCATTTCCGGATTCCCTCCCACTCATGTTCGTTTACCAGGACGGGGGGCTGAGCGATGCATTTGCTGTACCCCGTCATACAGTTCACGCTTACTGCCAGGGTCGGTGCAAAGCACCGAGAGTATGTGATTGCCCTTCTGAAACCTTGTCGAGACTGGCGACCCACTCCGCTTGTAACTGATAGTTGTCCGGATCCCGATAGCAGGCATCCAGTGCGGCGCGCATGACTTGCGTAACCTGTGCCACATAGGCCGGACTACGCTGCCGACCTTCCACCTTGATGGCGGCAACGCCGAGTTTCATCAGCTGGGGAAGAATATCCAGCGTGTTAAGACTGGTCGGTTCCTCCATGGCATAAAACACCTCATCCCCGACCCGAAAACGCCCTTTACACAGGGTGGGATAACCGGCGGCTTCGTGATGCCGGTAACGATCGATCAACACACCGTTTAGCCGCGACTGTCGACCGCGCGAGGTTTCTTCCCAGCGCACCGCCCGGGCCGGTGAACACAC
>CBDUOW010000500.1:0-1559 GCA_965368945.1 uncultured Gammaproteobacteria bacterium | reverse complement strand
CTGTAGAAATCCTGCCGCGTCTGATTACCATTTGTGTCGTAAGTGTATTCAGTGTAATTGACTCGCACATCATCGCTGGTGAACCAGATGCCATCGGGGCCAACTCCATTGTAAGAAGTCTGCCGTATCTGATTACCCTTGGCATCGTAGGTATAGTTATTGTACGAAGCAACACCATCATCGGCGGTGAACCAGATACCATCCGGACCTGCGCTATTATAATAAGCCTGCTGTGTCTGATTGGAGCCGGCGTCGTAAGAAATAATCTTGTACGAATTCAACTCATCATCGCTGGTAAACCAGGTGCCGTCGCGGCCGGCGTTATTGTAGTAATCCTGTCGAGTGAGTTTGTCGTTGGCATCGTAGGTGTAATTGGTGTAATCATTTGGAACATCATCACCGGTAAACCATATGCCGTCGGGGCCTTCCCCTCCAGACCAACCGGAGTAATTAACCTGTTGGATTCGATTGCCGTTGGCATAGTAAGTGTAGTCAGTATAGTTTTCCGGCACATCATCGCCGGTAAACCAGACATCATCGGGGCCAGATCCCCCGGACCAACTTGAGTAATAAGCCTGCCGTGTCGGATTGCCTCTGGCATCATAGGTATTATCACCATAGCCAGTCACATCATCATCGTCAGTGTGCCAGGTCCTATCAGCGCCTGGTCCATAATTGATACGTCCGATAAATACATCGTTGGCGTCATAGCGAAAGCCACTTGCCCACGAAATGTTCCCCGCTTTGTAACTGACTTCAAAAGTAGGCCTGATTTGAGAAGACTTGGCCAATTGTGAAAGGTTGTTAACATATCCTGAATCCAAAGGAGAACCGGTAGACATCATACTGCTGATGACCATACTCACTGTTACAAAAGAGCAATGTGATAAAAGCGGCATTACCGATAACTCCTGATGTCTATCTATTCTGTGGTTGCATACTATTTATTTCCCCTTCAATGGGAGTATCGGCTGAAAATGTGTGCAATTAAACACCTTTAACAAATTGTAACAATTGCATGGGAAAATCATCGGCAGGGAATTTTCTATAGGACAGGGGTGAATGAAATGGATATAAATGTGTCGAATATGTTTCTTATTATAAATCTGCATTTTCAGATTAATAACTAAATTGCATGATTAGCCTATAAACAGCACATATTCAGAGGTTATAGATAACCCTACTCCACAAATTAACATCGAACCCCTTTAATAGGGCAAACATCAAGCAGATGAGTACTATATGACTTAAGTCATACATTAATGTGCATAGGGATATCAAACGAAATAAAACAGGTATTACACCTATTTCTATAGGTTTATTTTCAATTTCTACTAATGCCGATTTCAACTAAACTCATTGAATGGCAAGCCCCCTGCCGTCACAAACACGTTTCGCATGCCGTTGGTTAACAAAATAAAAGATTTCTTCTTCGCAAGAAGTATCGTATTCCTGATATCGGTTACGCTATTTATCTTCCTGGTTTTAGTGTCGATTCTATTCTTCGGGCATGGATACTATTTGAATGAAATGGAGAAGGTGATAGTCGCAGAAGAATC
>CBDUOW010000499.1:0-1560 GCA_965368945.1 uncultured Gammaproteobacteria bacterium | reverse complement strand
GACACCCATGATGTCTTCTTCGCGCATAACCAGCAGTTCTTCACCTTCGACCTTCACTTCGTTTCCGGCGTATTTTCCGAACAGCACCTTGTCACCTACCTTGACATCCAGGGGTTGAACGTCACCGTTCTCCTTGATTTTGCCCTTGCCGGCTGCCACTACTTCACCCTGAGCGGGTTTTTCAGTCGCACTGTCGGGAATTACGATGCCACCAGCCGAGGTGCGTTCCTCTTCCATGCGGCGAACGATCAAACGATCGTGTAAGGGACGGATTTTCATGCTTTCTATCTCCTGATATTTTTAAATTAAGTTCATACTTTTCAGAAACTAAGGCCGAATCCCACTGGCTTCGGCCCATAAATTATTTAGTGCCTTGTTAGCACTCACCTTGAAAGAGTGCTAATCATAGCGACCTCGACAGTACTGTCAAGACTCGTGAGGGAATGGGGGTGAATCTGGGGATTTCAAGCCTGGTCCGGCTCTAACTCAGTCGTCGCGCTTTTCAAACTCACCTTCAATGGTGCGCTGACCGGGGGGTGACTGGGAGGAACGGGGCGGCATGCCCGCCTGCAACAGGCCGCGCTGCAGCAGCCAGCCCGCCATGCGATGCCGCAACGGCGGCACCAGAATCAGGAAGCCAAAACTGTCGGTCACAAAACCGGGTGTCAGCAACAGGGCGCCGGCCACCAGTAGCAACATCCCTTCCAGCATGGCCTGGGCCGGCAATTCACCGTGCTCCAGGCTGGTCTGCACCCGTGTCAGGGTCGACAGGCCCTGCCAGCGAAGCAACCAGACACCCAATACCGCGGTAAACACCACCAACAGCACCGTCGGCCAGGCGCCGATCACTTCCCCCACCTGGATCAGGAAATAAATTTCAATCAAGGGGACCGTGAGAAACAGAATCAACAAATAGCGAAATATTGGCATGGCAGGTTGCAACATTTAAGGTCGAAAACCGCATTATACCTTTTCCTGAGTGACGCCATGCTGTTATCTTTATTTGTTGTATGACTGACTCGCCGTATCGATTGATCCTGTGTACCTGCCCGGATAACCAGGTTGCGGAACAACTTGCCACCTCACTGGTGGAGCAGCGCCTGGCTGCCTGTATTAATATCATCCCCGGGCTGACCTCGGTTTATCGCTGGCAAGGTAAACTGGAGAAAGGCACGGAAGTGCTGTTGCTGATTAAGACCACTCAGGACCGTTATGCCGCGGTGGAAAGCGCGATACGGCAACAGCACCCGTATGAACTTCCCGAAATTATCGCGGTCACTCTCGATGAAGGTTCACCTGATTATCTGCGCTGGATCACCACCTCACTGGAAGATGTTTCATGATAAAAGTCTATAAAACGCTTGCCCCACTGCTACTGCTGGTATTTGCCTGGCAACCCTTGCAGGCCGAAGAGGAACTACTCGAACCGGATAAGGCTTTTCCGTTTCAGGTCATCATCAAGGACGACACCATTCACGCTGAGTGGAACACGGCCGACGGCTACTACCTGTATCGCAACAAAATCAGTCTTACCACCAATACACCCGGTATCTCCCTGGG
>CBDUOW010000498.1:0-1562 GCA_965368945.1 uncultured Gammaproteobacteria bacterium | reverse complement strand
AAAATTCTACGTGAGCCATTGTTTCATTTCCTGTTTTTAGGCGCTGTATTATTTCTGGTGTACTTTTGGTTGAATCCATCTGATGGTTCTTCTGCGGATAACCAGATTCATGTCAGTCAAAATGACATTGATCGCTTTGCGCAAATATTTCAGAAACAATGGAATCGCAAGCCAACCCGGCAGGAAATGGAAGGGCTGATACGCGCCCATCTAAAGGAAGAAATTCTCTATCGCGAAGCCCTGGCTTTAGGGCTGGAAAAAGACGATGCGATTGTGCGTCGGCGGCTTGGGCAGAAGATGGAATTCCTGATTACGGATGTGACGGTACCCAGTGAAGTGGAGGACAAGGAGTTAATGGAATTTTATGAGAAAAATCCTGCACGCTATACTCGTGCTGCCACGATGAGTTTCCGTCATATATATTTTAACCCTGATCAACGTGGTGAGCGTCTGTTCGATGAGGCCGATGCCACATTAAGAACATTACACGCTACAAATGCAGGCATGGATGTGCCCGGCGAATATGGTGACCGGTTTATGTTGCAACTGCAGTACAGTCAGCATTCGACAGATGAAATTGCACGTAAATTTGGTAGAGAGTTTGCAGATAAACTGGCTGGATTGGAAACTAACGCCTGGCAGGGGCCGATCAAATCCGGCTATGGTGTACATCTTGTTTATATCGAGCAGCGTGATGCAGCCAGTGTCTATCCATTTCCCGAAGTACGTGAACGGGTCAAGAATGATTACCTGTTTGAATTGCGACAACGCCGTAATGAAGAAGTGCTGGAGAAATTGAAGTCACGTTATGAGATTACGATTGTTCCCTATCAGTAAACCATAAATATAAAGAAAGAGAACATGACTAAACACTGGATTATCCCGGGCTTATTGCTTGTACAGTATCTGATTGCTGGAGTTTCATTTGCCCACGAATCCCGCCCCGCCTATCTGGAAGTCACTGAATCTCAGGCTAATGTTTTTGATATCACCTGGCGGCGGCCCGCGCGCGGTGAAATGGTACTGTCGATGCAGCCAGTATTCCCCGAGCATTGTCTGACTCAGGGGGGCGTCGCCAATTACTTTTCCCAGGGCGCCCATGTCCAGCGATGGGCCATCCAATGTGAGCCTGACGGATTGGTGGGGTATTCTATATATATAAAAGGACTGGTACAGACCATTACCGATGTGCTGGTGCGGATACAGTTTAAGGACAGTACCACCCAGACGCAGATCCTGAAACCGAACGACACAAAGATGACGGTGCAGGGAGCGCCGAGCCTGTGGCAGGTTACCAGTGATTATTTCGTCCTGGGTGTCGAGCATATACTCGGTGGTATCGATCATCTGTTATTCGTCTTATGCCTGTTATTGATCGTCAAAGGCAAATGGCTACTGGTTAAAACTATTACAGCATTTACCGTGGCTCACAGTATTACCCTGGCTTTGGCGACACTCGGTTTTGTCAGGGTGCCCCAGGCGCCGGTCGAGGCGGTCATTGCCTTATCGATCCTGTTCCTGGCTGTTGAACTGGTGAAACAACAGCAAGGCAAGAGTGATCT
>CBDUOW010000497.1:0-1567 GCA_965368945.1 uncultured Gammaproteobacteria bacterium | reverse complement strand
TAAAACCATACCGGCTTTTACTTCTGTTCCTTTGAATTTTCAATTACCTGACCGGTAACACTATTAGTCCTTTGCATCAAATACAGCACCAGCAGAATCGCGGGTATCCCGACCAGAGAGGCATAAACAAAGAAAAAGAAATAACCGGCCGCATCTACAATAACACCTGAAAAACCACCGAGAAATTTGGGGAACAATGTCATGAGTGAGCTGAACAAAGCATACTGTGTTGCCGTATAGGCGACATTGGTCAGACTGGACAGGTAGGCAATAAATGCAGAGATGGCCAGGCCCCCGCTTAGATTGTCCGCGCTAATGACTACCGCCAACAACATAAGATTTGGTTCCATCTTAGCCAGGAGAGCAAAGAGTAGATTCGTTGACGCGACAAGTATTGCACCCAGCAATAAGGGCCGCATAATCCCGAAACGCACCACCAGTATTCCGCCGATGGCAGCGCCAAATATTGTCATGAAAAAGCCAAATATCTTCGTAATATTTGCAATATCATCCAGGGAAAAACCCATATCCAGATAGAACGGGTTGGCCATGACGCCCATGGTAATATCACTGATACGAAACACACTAATAAACAGTAGGATAATCAAGGCCATCGAGCCGTTACGCTGAAAAAAATCGGTAAAGGGACAAACTATTGCGCCGATAAACCAGGCCATTGGTTGACGTAATACCTCAGGCAAGTGTGCGTTTTTTTCCAGAAAATCAACTACGCGTTGTTCACGTCGTTGGGTATTGCCGTTAACATTCGTTTCCGGGTCTCGAATTAACAGAACAGTAACCACTCCCACCAACATCAGACATGCCATCATGATGTATGTAAAGGACCAGTTCGTGTACTTCGCCAGGTACAGTGCACCAGCCCCGGCTACCAGTAACCCCAAACGATAACCACCGATATACATTGCCGCCATGGCTCCCTGGATCTCCTTGGCAACAGACTCAATACGGTAAGCATCAAGCGCCACGTCCTGGGTCGCCGATGAAAATGCCACTAACAGGGCAAACAGCGCAATGGCCGTAATATTTTTCGCCGGGTCAATTCCAGCCATACCAACAAGACCAACCATGATGCCGATCTGTGCCAACAACATCCAGCTACGACGTCGTCCGAGCAACCGATCCAGTAAAGGCAACCGCACGCGATCCACAACTGGCGCCCACAAAACCTTGATAGAATAAGTAATTCCCACCCAACTGAAAAAACCGATCACGGTGCGACTGATATCGGCAGTGCTCAACCATGCAAACAAGGTACCGAACACAAGCAGAAAGGGTAAACCGGCAGCAAACCCGAGAAACAACATAGTGATGACCTGCGGACGCAGATAAACTGAAACGGCTTCTCGCCAACTATGAATAGCATTGTGGGAGCTGGGTATCATACGTAAAAATCGATGCAATTTATTTTTAGTGCTGGTACTTTAACACGAGACCTGCAGGGATGCGGAATCTTGGGCCCCTGTTCGCAAACGGAAATACACATCATGGCAAGCAAGCATCTCAAACTTATCAGCTATGGCCTGGTTGGCCTTATCATCGTCGTTGC
>CBDUOW010000496.1:0-1572 GCA_965368945.1 uncultured Gammaproteobacteria bacterium | reverse complement strand
TCGAGGGACTTACGGTTTATCCCAGCCGTGCCAACT
This sequence comes from uncultured Gammaproteobacteria bacterium, assembly GCA_965368945.1. Lineage (GTDB taxonomy): Bacteria > Pseudomonadota > Gammaproteobacteria > UBA6429 > Thiohalophilaceae > JAHEIJ01. The sequence continues at coordinate 1,536 of CBDUOW010000496.1, read as the reverse complement.
TTATACTTTTCCGCGTCCCCGCCGGACAGGCCAGGTTGATTTTTGAAGGCTTGAAATCAAAAGGCGTGCTGGTAAAAAATCTGGATAAAGCCGGAGGTGTCTTAAAGGATTGTATCCGTGTAACAGTGGGTACGCCGGACGAAAATAGCGCCTTCATCACTGCATTAACGCAAGTACTGTCCTGAGCCAACGGATTAAATCAACCCCGGCTGGTATTCGCTATACCAGGCACAAGCATTAAATATTTCAGGGTTGTTGTTCTTGTTTCGGCCGTTGCATCACAACTGCGTCAGCTTCAAATATTTTCCCACCACGAATGCCACTGATTTTTACCGTCGAGCCGGGTTTGGCCTGACTGATGAGGGTGAGGGCGGTGCGAACATTGTTAACTGCATCGCCATTGATTCGGGTGATCACGTCACCGCGCGTCAGGCCGGCCTGATCCGCCGGGCCGTTACGGATTATGTTGGAAATGATCACACCATCAAGGGACTCGAGTTCAAAGGACTGAGCCAGATCTTCGGTGATGTTCTGAATCGCAACACCTAGCCAGCCACGAATGACTTCGCCGTGTTCGATGATTTGCTGCATGACATCGCGCGCCAGGTCGATCGGGATTGCGAAGCCGATTCCCTGGGAACCGCCACTACGAGAAAAGATCGCGGTATTGATACCGATAAGGTTACCGTTAGCGGTGATGAGTGCTCCCCCTGAGTTACCTGGATTAATCGCAGCATCGGTCTGGATGAAATTTTCATAGGTGTTAATGCCCAGCATATTGCGACCCGTTGCACTGACGATACCGGAGGTCACGGTCTGCCCGACACCGAAGGGATTACCAATCGCCAGTACCACATCACCCACACGCAATTGTTTGGAATGCCCAAGGGTGATGGATTGCAACTGCGGTGTTTCAATCTTGAGGATAGCCAGATCGGTGTCGGGATCAGTCCCGACAACGCTGGCTGAGGCGGTGCGTCCGTCTCGTAGCGCCACCTCGATTTCATCGGCGGCTTCAATCACATGATTGTTGGTCAGGATATAACCTTCCGAGCTGATAATAACCCCGGAACCGAGACTGGACTCAAGTCGCTGGCGTGAATTGCCCTGGTTGTCCCCGAAAAAATGACGAAACAGGGGATCCTCCATCAGGGGGTGAACCCGTTCGGTCACCAGTTTCTGGGTAAAGACGTTGACCACGGCCGGGGCAGCCTTTTCGACGGCATCGGCGTAGGAGCTGGTGGAAGGGAGTGACGCGATTCCGTTATTCAGAGGGGCTTCTTTTACTTCAATAACGCGCTGTTCATGTTCCTGCTGCACATCCGCTTTGAACTGTGGATAGAGGTAAAGGATCACAAATGCTGCCGCCAGGCCGATCGTGACGAACTGGAAAATAAAAACAATGAATTTGTTGATACGCATAATCGTGTTGAAATTAGGTTAGAATCGGCTCGAGTCGGGCAGTAACATAACACTGCTAGCGGTTACAGAGGAACACGCCTCCAGGGCCATCTTAACATTGAATAAGGGTCAGTC
>CBDUOW010000495.1:0-1576 GCA_965368945.1 uncultured Gammaproteobacteria bacterium | reverse complement strand
AAATAGTAATAAAGATCGCCGGCTACGGTCATCAGTCCCAGGGTCAGCAGGCTGATCACAATCACAATGCGGATCAACCTGTCCCGCAATTCCACCAAATGCGAAAGAAACGGTAGCTCCTGCTCAACACCTTGATTGGTATCTTCTGCAGACTTATCGCGTTTTGTCATCTTGGCTGACTTCGTTGTCTGCTTCGGGCTCCGCTAAATCGGTATGGCCGCTTTCCTTATCGATCAGTTTATCGCCTTCTGGCTCCGCTTCAGGGGTATCAGTAGTCGCCGCCCCCTTCTGCTTCAGTTCCTCATCACTCACAGCCTTGACCTGATATTCAGGTTTCTCTTCTTCCTCGAGGGTGAAGGTCTCGGTATTCATGATTTGCTTGAGTTCGTCGAGACCGGCATCCCGTTCTATGGCTTTACGGATTTCGTCCTGGCGTAATTCGCGCTCAATATCAGATTTGACACTGCTAACGAAGCGGCGAAATTTCCCGACCCATGTGCCGACAGTGCGCGCCACTTCCGGCAGGCGTTCAGGACCAATCACGATCAGCCCGACGACCGCAATAATGGCCAGTTCCAGAAAACCAATATCAAACATATGTTAAGTACCGAGTGACGAGCGACGAGTGCCAAGGAAAAACATGGTCAGAGTTAATGATTTACTCGTTACTTGATACTCGCGCTGTGTAACTGGCTCAGGATTTATCTTCTTCCTTGACCTGGGTGGCTTCACCCTGGATGGTTTCACTTTCACGCTTTTCCAGTTGCTCGGCCTCGGGTTTTTCTTTTTCTTCATCGCTCACGGCTTTTTTGAAACCCTTTACCGCAGAACCAAGATCAGAACCTACGTTACGCAGGCGCTTGGCACCAAACAACAGCAACACAATCAATAAAATAATAACCAGTTGCCAGATACTAATACCCATTTGACTCACTCCTTCCAAATAAATTCTGTTACTCGAAACCGGGCAGATCCTTACCGCCCATTAAATGCATATGCAGATGAAAAATAATCTGCCCGCCCCCTTTGCCAGTATTAATGATAGTGCGGAAACCCGTATCCAGCCCCTGTAATTTGGCCAGTTGGGGTATAACCCGCAGCATATGTGCTATCAAGGCGTCATGTTCGGGAGTAAGTTCACTCAGACTCGCAATGTGATCCCGCGGAACCACCAGCAAATGCACTTCAGCCTTGGGGTTGATATCCTTGAAGGCGACGACCTTGTCATCCTCATAGACCTTATCAGCGGGAATTTCCCCTGCCGCAATCTTACAGAATAAGCAATCGCTCATGATTTATTCCTGCTGGCTTTTTCCTCAATGCCTGAAATTCCAAAACGTCGCCCCAGTTCATTCAATACATCATTCGGCCCCAGTCCCTGCTGGGCCAACAGCACCAGGGTATGAAACCACAGATCCGCGGTCTCATACACGATCTGATCTTTATCCCCTTCCTTGGCGGCCATCACGGTCTCGGTGGCTTCCTCGCCGATCTTCTTCAAAATGGCGTCCAGGCCCTTGTCATACAATTTGGCCACATAGGAATCCTCGGGGTTCGCATTTTTGCGTTCCTCCAG
>CBDUOW010000494.1:0-1578 GCA_965368945.1 uncultured Gammaproteobacteria bacterium | reverse complement strand
TATCCGGCAAGAAACCCGGCGATATGTATGTGGTTCTGCAAGTGAGTTTACCGCCGGCTGACAGCGATGTTGCCAAACAACTGTATAAACAGATGCAAGACCAGCTCGGGTTTAACCCGCGTGCAGCAATGGAGGTAGCCTGAGCCATGAGTGAGAAAAACCAATCGATACCAGCCGTCGAGTTAATTGACGAACAAACCACGTTCACTCTGGTGGAGTTGTGCCGCTCCTGTGCCGTCGAGGCCGAGGTCATCGAAGCGATGGTGGAGCAGGGTATTCTGGAGCCTTCCGGCAGACGCGGCCCTCACTGGTGTTTCGCCGCCAGCAGTCTGCGGCGCACTCGTGTCACCTTGCATCTGCAGCAGGACCTGGGAGTCAACCTTGCCGGTGCCGCGCTCGCACTCGATCTGCTCGAACGTATCGAGGAACTCAATGCCCGAGTGCGTGCGATGGGTGGACATCGAGAATAATAATTGGGGACAAATTTATTTCTTCATAGGCATTACAGTTAAGGAATTGCACAAACGTACTTAACAAAATCAAAGCATCAGATCATTTGAAAATTAATTCTATCTGGATAACTGCTTGATGTTAAGTAACTGAATGGAGTGTCGGAATGAATACAGAGAAACCCAAAATCGCCTGCCTTCCAAATGGGCCGTACTATTTGCTTAACGATCTTACGCCACGAGTCATCCCAAATATTCAAAAATCCAATGGTGGCCCCTGTACTACGATCACCGGTGTGGCGTTATGCCGCTGTGGCGGTTCAAATAATAAACCTTTCTGTGATGGGACTCATGGTAAAAACGGTTTCACCGACAAGAAACTGACAGACGGGACACTCAATAAACGTGATAATTATGTTGGAAAACAGATTACGATTCACGACAACCGTGGGATTTGTGCCCATGCCGGCTACTGCACGGACAATCTCAGCTCAGTATTTAAATTAAATGAAGAGCCTTGGATAGATCCCGAAGGGGCAACTGCCAAAGATATCATCAATACCATCAAGAAATGCCCATCGGGAGCGCTTGGTTACACAGTCGATAATATTGAATATCGAGCTCAAGATCGAAAACCGATGGTTACAGTCACCAAGAACGGACCGTATGCGATTACCGGTGGCATCGAGCTTGTCGATCAAACACTGGGTGAAGGGGCTTCAACGGAGCACTATACGCTTTGCCGCTGCGGGGGCTCTAAAAATAAGCCATTTTGTGATGGAACCCATTGGCACATAGGATTCAAGGATGAAAAGAATTGATGGCAGTCATCAACCTGGAAATAGCCGCTTAACAGACGGTTCCACGGGAGATACGGTTCGCGAGCCGAGACGTTAGCGTTAAGTAGAAATATGGATACTCAAATTCAAAAAAAACTTCATATCTACCAGATAACCGTTATATTCAGCGTGTTATTTGCTTTGATAGGGTTTTCATACAATGTTTGGCGAATGGAGGTCTCTGAAGAGAACAGCAACATTAGAACGGCGTGTTTTGAAATATTGTTGGAGCTCTCTGCTTTGGAACAGTTGATTTATACCGCCCATTACGATGGCGACTTGAAAGAAGG
>CBDUOW010000493.1:0-1579 GCA_965368945.1 uncultured Gammaproteobacteria bacterium | reverse complement strand
CTGGATTACCGAAATAGTGCTTGTAAGCGCCCTCATAGTCCGGTGCATTGGTGAGTTCGTAGGAGCCCACACGCTTCATCCAGGCCTTCTGCGATGCCACGACTTTTGCGAAGAACGGATCTTTCATAAACGGCACCAGAACCTTGTCCCAGGCCTTGAGTTGCTCAGCCATGATATCTTTAGAAGTCCGGTGTACCTTGACCCCATGCTCTTTCTGCAACGCAATCAGGTCGTTGGAGTAACGATCCTGCGCTTTCCAGGACATATCCGATGAAGCTGCTTCTGCAGCATATTTGAGGATTGCCTGATGTTCCTTCGACAATGAGTTGAACTTCTTGCGATTGAAGATAATTTCAAACGTTTCCTGAGACTGGTGGAAACTGGCCAGGTAATACTCCTTGGCCACGTCCTGCATCCCGAAATCCTTATCTGAAGTCGGGTTATTGAACTCGGCCGCATCGATCAGACCACGTTCCATGGCCGGCTGAATTTCACCGCCCGGCAACTGCACAACCGACATGCCCATCTCCTGCATCACGTTGGCCGCAAGACCGACGGTGCGGTATTTCAGGCCCTTCATGTCATTTACGGAGTTGACTTGCTTGCGGAACCAACCCAGGGGCTGTGCCGGCATCGGACCGGAGAAAAAGCCGACGGTATCCAGTTTAAGGATATTGTTTATCAGCTCATCATAGAGTTCTTTACCGCCACCGTAATGGATCCAGCCCAGCAGCTGATTGGCGGTCCAGCCCCAACAAGGGCCCGTGCCGAACAGTGAGGCGGCTGGATTTTTACTGTACCAGTAAGCGGTTACGTAGTGGGCACCATCGATAACCCCTTTGTGAACGGCGGTCTGAATCTCTGCGGTTTTTACTACCGCGCCGACATCGAGATAATCAATCTTGAGGGAACCACCGGCCATCTCATTGACGCGCTTCACGTAGTCAACCGCGTACTCTTTGAAGATACCGCCACCCCAGGCACCCTGGAGTTTCAGTACGACCGGCTTGGCTGCCGTCGCGATCATCGGGAAGCCGACCGCGACGGTGCCTGCTGCCGCGGCAAGGCCGCCTTTGAGGAACTTGCGCCGGCTGGATGTTTCTCCTGTCTCTTCTGAGGCGACCACCTTGTCATTGTTCTTTTTTACATTATTCATGGATTTCTCCTCCTCTAGTGGTTTCTATATCGTAGTCTATATATTTAGTTTGTATCGAAATAAATCCAATCTCCTTACTACTACTCACTGAATTCGAAAAATTAAACTTAGCAACTTTGCGGATAATCTGGATGCTTCAGGAAACCTGTCGACTCTATTCAGACCAACCTGTCGCGAGGCTCTCCCCCAGCCATGATTGCATCAAGATTATCCAGTGCCCTGAAACCCATGGCATCGCGGGTTTCGCGTGTCGCGCTACCGATATGAGGCAACAGGAATGTGTTCGCCAGTTCCTTATAGCGGGGATCAATGTTGGGTTCGTTGTTGAAGACATCGAGTCCGGCAGCAAACAGCTTGCCTGAACGCAAGGCCTCGATAAGGGCATTGTCGTCCACGACTGCTCCACGGGCGGTATTGACCACA
>CBDUOW010000492.1:0-1580 GCA_965368945.1 uncultured Gammaproteobacteria bacterium | reverse complement strand
CGCGGGACTGTGATTTACCTCTCAGCCAGTATCGATCTACTCCTCGAACGTACCCAGCGCGATCGCAACCGCCCCTTACTACAAACTGAAAACCCGCGCGCCCGGTTGGAAGAATTAATGCAGATCAGGGAACCTCTCTATCGTGAGGTTGCTGATATTGTGCTCGAAACCGATAACAGCAGTATTCGCCATACCGTTAACCGCATTATCAAGCAACTGAAAAACGCGCCATCCTGAGCACTTTACCTTTATAATCGGCTTTGACCAAGCCGATTAAACCTGAAGCAACATAACAATGAAGACCCTTAACGTCGACCTCGGCGACCGTAGTTACCCCATCTTTATCGGCAGCCAGCTATTGGGCAAGCCGGAAATGGTCGTGCCCTATATTAAAGGCACCCAGGTCATGATCGTCACCAATGAGACGGTCGCCCCCTTGTATCTGCAACAGGCGCAGGCCGCGTTTGGCGATTTCGATTGCCAAACTGTGATTCTGCCCGATGGCGAACAGTATAAGAATCTACAGACCCTGGATCGCGTGTTTGATGCACTGTTAAGCCACCAATTTGATCGCCACTGTACCCTGGTCGCCCTTGGCGGCGGTGTCATTGGTGATATGACCGGATTTGCTGCAGCCTGTTACCAGCGTGGGGTCGACTTTATACAAATCCCCACGACCTTGCTGGCCCAGGTGGATTCCTCCGTCGGGGGTAAAACCGGAGTGAATCACCCTCTTGGCAAAAACATGATTGGCGCTTTCCACCAGCCCCGCTGTGTGGTCATTGACACCGATACGTTAGACACTTTGGATGACCGCCAGCTATCGGCCGGCCTGGCAGAAATCATCAAGTATGGCCTTATTCGTGATCTGGAATTTGTTGCCTGGCTCGAGGACCACATGGACAAGCTGCTGGCCCGCGAGCCCGCAGAAATTTCTTATGCAATAGAAACATCCTGTCGCAGCAAGGCCGAAGTGGTGGCGGAAGACGAACGAGAGAGCGGTGTTCGCGCCTTGTTGAATCTGGGCCACTCCTTCGGCCACGCGATTGAGACCGGCGCCGGTTACGGCAACTGGCTACACGGCGAAGCCGTCGGCACCGGCATGCTGATGGCCGCGGATCTTTCCATGCGCCAGGGCTGGATCAGCGAGCAGGATGTGCGGCGGGTGGAAAACCTGATCGATAAAGCACAGTTACCGACCCGTGCTCCCGCACATATGGACTACGATGCTTTCACAAATATTATGGCCGTGGACAAGAAAGTGCGTGCCGGCAAGATTAATCTGGTCCTGTTCCGCGCCCTCGGGGATGCCTTTGTCACGGCCGACTTTAACCCTGAATACCTGCGCGATACCATTAGCGCCCACCGTGCGCTGGAACAAGATTAGGGACCACTCGCAAAACGATGCTGAATCTCGCGCCCTACGCCGCCACCGATGCCGCTTCGCGTGGGCGACAATACCCTGAAAGCACTCCCGCCTATCGCAGTGAGTATCAGCGCGACCGCGATCGGATCATCCACTCTTCCGCCTTCCGCCGCCTGGAATATAAAACCCAGGTCTTCGTTAACCATGAAGGCGA
>CBDUOW010000491.1:0-1589 GCA_965368945.1 uncultured Gammaproteobacteria bacterium | reverse complement strand
TATATCTTTGTGCGTGATGCCTACCTGCAACATCGCCGCAACCTGGTATATGACGGTAACCCGCCACTGGATGAAACCATGGAGTTTGATCCCGCTACCGATGCCGATTTGGAGCTCGAGCTCGAGCTGGAACTCGAATCACAAGTCTCGACACCGGACTCTCCATCCAGCCCGGAACAAGCTCCATAACATATAAACAACACAACTCAACCAACGACAATGTTTTCTGAACTGCTTGACTCTATTTTCGCCGTTATCGCTGGCTTTGCCTTGCTGGTATGGGGAGCTGACCGTTTTGTCTACGGTGCCTCGGCGACCGCCCGCAATCTGGGCGTTTCTCCCCTGATAATCGGCCTGACCATTGTCGGTATCGGCACCTCAGCGCCCGAGATCCTGGTGTCCGCCATGGCGGCCTGGCAGGGTAATCCTGCACTGGGGATAGGCAACGCCCTCGGCTCCAACATTACCAATATCGGTCTGGTGCTCGGGATCACCGCCCTTATCACTCCGTTAGTGGTCAAGTCCGAAACCCTGCGGCGTGAATATCCGCTGATGTTTATGATCATGCTGGTCAGTTTGATGTTGTTGCTCGACGGTGAAATGAGTCGGCTGGACGGCATCATCCTGCTCATTGGTCTGGTAATCATGGTTATGTGGATGATCCGCCTCAGTTTACGACGCGATCATGACCCGATGGAGGATGAATACGATAAGGAAATTCCGCGAATTTCGACCGGCAAAGCGCTGTTCTGGCTCGCCCTGGGATTAATCCTGCTGCTGGGTAGTTCGCGGCTACTCGTATGGGGGGCCGTTGATATTGCACAGGCGATGGGTATCAGTGATCTCATCATCGGTTTGACTATTGTTGCCATCGGTACCAGCTTGCCGGAGCTGGCTGCCTCGGTCATGAGTGCCCTGCGCAATGAGCCCGACATTGCCATCGGGAATGTCATTGGTTCCAATATGTTTAACCTGCTGGCGGTCTTGGGTTTGCCGGGCATCATTCACCCAACCGTACTTGCACCGGAAATCCTGACCCGGGATTATGCTTATATGATTGGCCTTAGTATTGCGCTGTTTGTCATGGCCTACGGCTTTCGAGGTCAGGGGCGGATCAACCGGGTGGAAGGCCTGTTACTGCTGATCGCCTACTTCGTCTATCTGGGACTGTTGTACCATAGCGTGACGTCTTAAACCTGGAGAGTAGTCATGGCTTCACTTGAATTACTGGTCGAAAATGTAAAATGTGGTGGTTGTGCCAATGCTATACAGGAAGGGCTATCGGCGCTGCAGGGTATCCATGAGGTCACGGTAGATATTGAGAGCGGTGCGGTAACCATCCATGGTGCAGGCTACAATGACAAGGATATACATTCGAAACTCAACGACCTGGGTTATCCGGTCAAAGGTTAACGACAATCCATGGATAAAGACAAAGTCATTTCTCTCGCAACTGCGGTGATTGAAACCGAGGCCGATTCGGTTCGCCATCTCAAAACGCGAATAGATGACACTTTTTATCAGGCCTGCGAACACATGCTAGGTTGCAAGGGACGCATCGTGGTTACCGGGATGGGAAAATCGGGGCA
>CBDUOW010000490.1:0-1592 GCA_965368945.1 uncultured Gammaproteobacteria bacterium | reverse complement strand
AAAAATTATAAAAGCAACTGTTGCTATTCCAATCACAAGTGCATATAGATTCATTACTGTTTATTCCATTAAAGTGTTTAACATTTCAGGCATGGCAGAACAAGCTGTGAGCAGCGGTTTCAAATTTGCTTCAATTTTAGACTTCCATTATCACGATCAAACTTTCTTTTATTTAATGTAATATATAACGAGAATATAGAACCAGTCAGTCACCTACTTAATTAAATTCGCAGTCTCCATTCAGACCATATGTCCTGTATTAGCACCGTTAATGGCGCAGAGAGTATCGTTTCGAAATCCATACAGCTAATATTGATGTGTCCTGTTTCAAATCTATGTAAAATACTGAACAGACTGCTCTCTTTGATTTCTGGTAGGAATTTTCTCAGATGGAACAATCTCCACTTAACGTTTTGAGTCAACATATGCGCCACTACATATTGTGTGTGCTGGCTCTTTGCTTCGCCCTCTGTCCAGGCGCATTGTGGGCCGAGGAGAAATCCGGATCTGGCACTATTGAACAAATGAGCAAACCATCCATAGAAATTACATTGGCCAAGCTTCGCGACAACCTGGGTCCCCTCAATTTCAATACCCCTGCTCCCGCTACGCAAGCTGAGGCTGCGTACTTTGATTTTTACGGATTTAATGTCGGGCAGCATGAGCATTATTTCGGGACGTTTAGCTCCGGCAACTATGTTCTGGCGGCACATATATTCCGCCCTAAAATCTCTCGCGGTACGGTCGTGCTCATGCACGGTTTTCTGGACCACGTCGGAACGTTGAGCTCAACGATCCAGCATTTGCTACAACAAGGCTTCGCTGTCGCTGCCTATGATCAGCCCGGTCACGGACTATCGAGCGGTCCCCGTGCCAGTATTGATGATTTTACCGACTACGCCAGCATCTTCGATGACTTTCTGCGCATAGTCGATACCCACATGCCGCCTCCCTATCATTCAGTGGCGCATAGCACGGGTGCGGCGATTGTGGCTGACCATTTGCTGACGCATGAGGACGGCGAACTCGAGCAGGTCATACTCGTTGCGCCGCTGGTTCGATCCGCATTTTGGCATCTGTCCGCCTTTTTTACACCGGTTGCAGACATCTTTACCGATGACGTTCCACGGATTTTCCAGGATAATTCCTCGGATGAGCAATTTCTTGAATTCGTCCGGCAAGATCCGCTCCAACCAAAGCGCACATCACTCACGTGGTTCAATGCCCTGGTTGACTGGAACGAGCGCATACAGAGTTATCCACCCAACCCGAGACATCTCGTTATCATCCAGGGCAACGGGGATACAATCGTCGATTGGGAATACAATCTGGAGTTCCTGGTAACGAAGTTCCCCAACGCCCAGGTCGAGCTCATAGACAATGGGAATCACCAGTTGCTAAACGAAGGACCGACACTGCGTGCCAAGGTGTATGAAGTTATCGACGAGGCCCTGGCCGCTCCCTGGAATCCATAACTGCATACTGCAAACATCAGAAGGGACTTCCTTATCAAGACGGTACTCAAAACACTCTCCTGGCTACCTTTGCAATCACCTGGTTCGAGAAAGAACAATTCGTAGCGGAGATTGTCA
>CBDUOW010000489.1:0-1601 GCA_965368945.1 uncultured Gammaproteobacteria bacterium | reverse complement strand
TATTATTATATTTCCAGATAACAATACCCTTTCCACGTTCTATTACTTCTTCATCCTCGTTAGTTAAAGTATATTTACTCATTTCGATAGCTGTATCGCCATGCACATCAACCTCTAAGATATCGAGCTTGAGTTTCCTGATGCCCATCTCGATTGCAGTTTGCCAAAACGCTTTAATATCCGGTTTACCCAGGATTATATCGGTCCCAGCCGGTAGCAGCATTCCAGTATCACTGTAGAAGTCGGCGATACTCGCGGCATCGCCTCGCATAAGTGCTGAACTGAAATGCCCGTCTAGTGTCCGGATTGTTGTATAGATATCAGCTGAAGATGTTGTCATGGTAGTCCCCTTGTTTCATTGTTTACTCTGACCGTTATCAATGTTGTCACTTTGTACTAGTAAGACAGTCCTGGAGATCTGTACAGGTATTTAGTGTCGAGCAACTGCCGCAACATGAAATCCGCTACATCACTGCGAGAGATTGCCATTTTTGTCGTCTTGTCTGTGCCAGGGAAACCATGCCTGTATTGGCCAGTACGTTCTCCGTCGATGAAGGCACCCGGACGCACGATAGTCCAGTCCAGGTTGCTTTGTCTGACGTATTCTTCCTGCCGAACATGGTCTGCATAAGCCGGTCGTAGCAGCAGGCCAAACATGATGTATTTCCAGAAGGCGTTCAAATTGCCGCGGCTGTTACCGACACCGAGACTCGATTGGCAGATCAGCCGACGTATGCCCAGCTTTTCCATCGCGTTGACGATGTTGCGCGTTCCTTCTGTCCTGACGTTGCCTTTGCGGCCAGCGCCGATTGAGCAAAGCACGGCATCGTGACCCTGGATGGCGTTTTCTACCGAGACGGGATCCCTCACGTCGCCCAGGGCGATACGGAGGTTAGGGTGTTCGATACCAACCTTCGAGGCCTCGCGGGCGAATGCGGTAACAGTGTGTCCTTGTGAGAGCGCCTGATTGACGACTTCGCGACCGATACTGCCTGTAGCTCCAAAGATGACCAGTTTCATAATAATCCTCCTTTATCATAGGGTTATAACTTGACAGGGTGTCAATTGACACTGTGTAAAGCCTAGTTTATGCTTGACAGCATGTCAAGTGATGAAATCGACACCAGAACCCGTATCCTGGAAGCAGCCTGGCATCTGCTGGAAGAGCGCCGTGGTCAGGGCGTTAGCATGGGGGACATTGCTAAAGAAGTGGGTATCTCGAGACAGGCGGTCTATCTTCATTTTGCATCGAGAACCGAATTGATGATCGCCACGATGAATTACGTAGATGAGGTCAAGGGACTCTACGAGCGTCTGGAAAAGCTACAGTCGATTCCCTCAGGTATCGAACTCCTGGAAGCATGCATCGACATTTGGGGTAACTATATCCCGGAGATTTACGGACTGGCCAAAGCCATGTTGCTGACAAAGGATTCAGATGAAGCAATGGCTGCCGCCTGGAATAACAGCATGGGCTGTCTGCGCGAGGTCTGTCAGCAAACAATTGAAACACTCGACCGCGAAGGTTCGCTTGCATCAGGGTGGTCAACAAAAGAAGCGACTGACATGTTCTGGACTATGATTTCCATTAGTAACTGGGA
>CBDUOW010000488.1:0-1602 GCA_965368945.1 uncultured Gammaproteobacteria bacterium | reverse complement strand
TGGCCCCATGATTTCATGATTTTTAAATTGTTTTCCACAGCTCTGGCTGATTCGGGATTGTTTAACAAGCCCGGCAGGACATTTAAAAATTCATCATTCAAAAGCAAATCCGCCTGCTGAGAGAAATATTGTTTCATTTCAACCGGACAATCCATTAGTTCAAAAATAAATCTTTCTCTATTTTCAAGCACAAATACGATGTCTTCCAAATCATGGCTAAAGAAGTCACCCTTTCCGCGGCCAGCAAACGCCTCAAACTTAGTCGCCAGGAAATAGGCAGGGCTAACAACCCGAATAACAATCCCGTTGGGCAAGGTACTTTCGAATGCTGCCTTAATCGCTTCCTTATACCATCGATTCGAAAAGCCTAATATCTTTTCATCAATTGGCATGACATCGAGCTTTAATCTTCCATTTTCAGCATCGAATAGCCAACGACAAGTTGGACCCTCGATATCTTCTCGGAAACCATGTTCGCGCAATCTCGCCGAAAACTTGTGATATTCAATTAATGTTTGCACATCGACAATAACATCAACATCATCTGTTTTGCGCACGCCATGATGTGCCGCCTCATCGACTAACAACACCGTTGTGCTACCACCAACAAATGTCACCTGCGGCAGCAAATCCCCTAACGCTGAGGCCACCGCTTCCAACTGCATCAAATTAATATCTTTACTGTTCATCAATTCCCTTTGATTAACTTTGTTAAAAGCTCCCTCGCGATCGCTAACTCTCTGGGTTTACCACCCCGAATTACCTCAAGCAATGACATTGCACGATACAGATAATCATCGCGACGTGCCGCCGCAGGTACTGAATCGTGTATGGGTTTTATTAACGCTCCCTCGATATCACCACCGGAGTATGGCCATACCAACGGCGGGATCGGTGGCGTCATCTCGCTTTCCAGGACGGGACAATTCCAGGAAGTCGCCATGCCTCTTCCATAGCCAACGCTCTCCTGCGGATAGGCATAGCGAACGCCATAACACAGCCATTCCAGCAATGCCCCGGACTCGGCAAAAACGCTTCCGGACCTTTCCACCACCAGATGGGACGTCATTAGCCGTTTAGTCCCTTTACTAACCTCGCTGGCACTGATCCCGATGGCCTCGGAAATGCCGCGGACACTACTATCCTGGCCGCCCCGCTTGAGTGACCAATATTTGAGCACCAATAAGGTGTCTTGCGGTTTAAGCTCCATAAGATAGTTTCCTGTTTCGAAACAAGAAACACTTTAGAACGAAATAAATCTCTATGTCAAGAGGTATCTAAAATCTAACTACAATCAGGAGCTATAGACATTGAGGACCATCAACCTCTAATCCTTTGAGTTGTCCCAGGTGGATGACATTTATATTCCCCTGGATATGCCCGTGCCCGACACCCAGAACAACCCGGTGACCACCGCGATGGTGGATTCTGACGTCGACCCCAACGATCCCGAGCTCCGTAACTACACCTACACCGCCGCGTTCTTGCCGGTTGGGACTTATACGGTCTCGCTAACCTGTGAGGCAAGGCAGGATGATTCGGCCACCGATGATGTGCTGGTCTTTACCGGCACGACCAATGCACCGGTGACTGCAGGGAACA
>CBDUOW010000487.1:0-1608 GCA_965368945.1 uncultured Gammaproteobacteria bacterium | reverse complement strand
CGAACCGGTCAGCCCGAAGGCCAGTTCAATCCCGACGAGGATGACCGCGGTTACTACCACCTGTGCCCCCCCAAGACCGAGGATGGGTTTGCGCATGGTCCACAGTCGACGCGGATTGAGCTCCAGGCCGATGGCAAACAGCAACAGGACGACGCCGAATTCGGCAAAATGCAGGATGTCCTCGGCTTCGCGAATCAGGCCCAGTCCCCAGGGTCCGATGACCACACCCGCCAGGAGGTAACCCAGCACGGCACCGAATCCCAGCCGCTTCGAGATCGGCACGGCGATAACGGCGGCCAGAAGGTATATGAAGACGTTAAACAACAGGCTGTGATCGTCCACATCTACTCCTTATTGATGTTGGCAGGCGGGTAGTTTTCGAGAAAACGCCGATAGTCCATCGCATGCTCATCTATCACCGCTTGCGGCAGATCGTGACCGCCTTGCAGTAGCAGGGGAGGGAGAAAGCGCATACCACAAAACCGCGCGGTTTGTTCCATCGGGCGAATAAGTTCCTCGAACGGATAATGATGAGCGCCACTGGGTCCGTACTCCTCGGCCGGCGCGCCGGTACTCACCACGAGTAAAAAATCCTTGCCGTGCAATGCGGTACCTTCCGTTCCGTAGGCGAAACCTTGCAGCCACACGGTATCCTGGAAATGCTTGAATATGGCGGGGGCGGCATACCAATAGATGGGGTGTTGAAACACGATCAAGTCAGCATCGCGCAATATGGCTTGCTCGGTGGGAACATCAATAAAGAAATCCGGATAGAGTTCGTGCAGATCGCGAAAATCGACATTTGGCAGATCCCGCACAGCCTTGCACAGAGTACGATTGATCACCGAATGCTCAATATCGAGATGCGCAAAATAGACCACGATATTAGTATTACTACTCATTCATTCCCCCCCTAAACGCCTGTATTGTGACCGATGCGCCTCTGCAGACCAAGCAATATACCAGTTCATAGTCTTATCAAACCTGCTTTTGGCTTTGGCATACTGCGCCGGGCTTAACTATGCTTAACTTACTATACACCTATGAACTTTCCTGTTATTGCTAACCATCTGGTCGGGTATTGGAGCTGGCAGGAAAGCTGTTTTCAGTAACATTTGTCGGGATGGTTTTTTAGCTGTAGCAGCATTTGTTTATTGACTGTTTCTTAACATATTTTTTGAAGCAGATGACGAAGGCAGATTTACAATCAGTCGAATTTATTACTGCAACAGAGGCCGGGACTTTGTCCGGACTGTTTGCGGCCCGCGTCCAGCGCAGCCCTGATTCCGTGGCCTATCAACAATATGAATCGCAAACCGATAGCTGGCGCGATTATCGATGGAATGAAATGGACGACCTGGTCAGCCGATGGCGCGCGGCGTTAGCCAAGGAGGACCTGCAGCCGGGAGATCGGGTTGCCACCTTGCTCAGGAATGGTGTTGATTGGGTTTGTTTTGAGCAGGCAGCACAATCGCTGGGCCTGGTAATTGTCGCACTCTATACCACGGACACACCTGATAACTTATCGTACATTCTGGCTGATGCCGGGGTGCGGGTGTTACTGCTTGAGGAGTCAGCACAATGGCAAAGTTTTGCTGACAAGCAGGC
>CBDUOW010000486.1:0-1613 GCA_965368945.1 uncultured Gammaproteobacteria bacterium | reverse complement strand
AGGAGGTGAGTGACATGCAGATAATGTTCAGAGGTTTAAGCATTACGGTTGTTTTATTACTAATGGTTAACAATGGTCTCGCGAGCGACCAAGTAACACCGGCACCCAATGGTATCGCGTTCCCTGCCGATTATCGTGACTGGCGGGTGATATCGATCTCACACCGCATCGATAACAATACCATGCGCGCAATTCTTGGTAACGATGCCGCCATCATGGCCGCACGAAACGGCAAGACTAACCCATGGCCCGATGGCGCAGTGCTTGGCAAAGTGGTCTGGAAACAGATGGCAAAAGAAGAATGGCCGAGCGCGATTGTTCCTAAGGAGTTTATACATGCCGAGTTCATGTTCAAGGATGCCAAAAAATGGGCTAGTACCGGCGGTTGGGGTTATGCACGCTGGAAGGGCACTGATCTTAAACCGTATGGTAATGATGCCAGTTTCGCCCAGGAGTGTGTCGGATGTCATACCCCGGTCAAACAGCGTGATTATGTCTTTACCATACCGGCGATGATGCCCAATATGCCACGCTAAAATAATAAATGGTATCTGACCCCAACTATGACAGTTTGGGTATTAAAGTTGTTTACAATCTTGTTTACAGCGGGTGCGCAAAACTCGGCGCACCGGCTTTTATTTTTTGCACGTGTTTCCATACCTTCTCATGGAAGTGGTAAGCAACAGTGTTGACCGCCGGTTCAACCAGGGCAATCGCCCCGCCGACGAGTACACTTCCTGACATCAGGTAGCCCACGGAAAAAGCCACTGTGAAATGTACTACTGCGAAACTCATTGTCTTGGTCATTGGCATCTCCTTCGTTTCAGTCAGGCTGTAAATTGGCTACAGGAAAAGTATGGAGGAGGTGTATTGATAATTAAAATGATTTATTTCTATAAATATCATAGAGATCTACTATTATTCAGTCAGCGACGGCGGGTAGGGGTCGTGCAGTAATAGGGGACAGACCGAACGTCCCCCATTTATTCTTCGTAGCCTACCGCAACCGTCAGGCTTGGGCAGTTCATAGGCCCATCATCCACGTGATTACCTGCTTGGCGATAAAGCCGAGCATACCGAAAGCCAACACAAAGAACAGAACAAAGGTGCCTAGTCGTCCAGCGCCACTCTTTCTGGCCAGATCCCAAATGATGAACAGCATAAACCCGATAAATATCCCTATGCCCCAGGTTAACCCAAATTGGGAGATCTGTTCTTCGGTTATCTCGAACATGGCTTCAGTTACTGCCTGAACGTTTTGGCAGACCACCTGCGTCTACCAGCTCGCGGTAGACGTGCCAGGAAGCGTGGCCCATCAAGGGATAGAGGATCAGGAAACCCAGCATAAAAGTCGCTATGGACAGGGTAGTGGCGAGCAGAAGGAACACCGCCCAACAGAACATGGTGATCGGATTCTCGCTCACGGTGCGGAGGCTGGTGATCAGCGCCTGCTTGGTGGTGACGTCGCGATCGACCAGCATCTGGACAGAAACGACCGTCAGGGAATACACCAGTGCAATCACCATCCCGGCCAATATCGTCCATTCCATAAAGGTATCATTGCCCTGCAGGACGACGTAGCGCAGGAAGTCCAGAGGACGTTCGATCTCTGC
>CBDUOW010000485.1:0-1617 GCA_965368945.1 uncultured Gammaproteobacteria bacterium | reverse complement strand
ACAGACAAGTCAGGGGTGTCGTCCGGTAAGTGCTGCAGTATACCCTTTCGGTACGCCGGAATAATCCCGCCGGGAAACAAGCGTTTAGCATAGCTGGTTGCGGTATCGTTGTTGTTTCGCTTCAAATGAACATAGATAGCATTATCACCATACTGCTTGTCCAGTTTTCCCAGAAACCAGGAAAGTCGATTGTCGGCTTCAATGTGATTATCAGGGTAGGCAAGGCGGGCATCGCCAAGTTGATCACATCGTGATTCATGTGCGCTGGAGAAGTTAGTGATATGTTCACATGCCTTGATGAAGGTCATTGAGCCACATCTGCCGGTATTTAAGATAAAAATGTTCATTATGTATCGGTAGAGTTTCAGTTCTCAGTTACTAACACGGGAAACGCCGACGTAAGTTTCACCGGAACGCCTTTTGGCCAAATAGTGCTGTCGTCTCGACAGTCATAGCGACGACAACGTAGAGGTCGATCTTGCCAAATTGTACAGGCGTAGCTTTGTCTGTCCATATGCGGACAGTAACCATCCTCATCTCGCGCGATAAAATAGGGGCGAACGGGGTTATGCTGAATATGACCATGGGATACTTCATCCTTGGTCAAGGCAAAAATCAGGGTACAGCATTTTGCCTTGCAGTTGGGGATGCACTGTGTACAGTCGACCCGGGCATCAGGTACGTCTTCCTCCTCATCGCCATATATCGCAGCCATGCCCATGTCGATCATCTTTTCCATAAGGGATAGCAGTTTATTACGCTGCTCAGGACTCATGGCCTGGTAATCCGGATCGTCAGCAAACTCCTCGTCCCAATCAATCTCGTTTTCTGACATGGTATCTACCAATAGGTAAGCAATACGGTTAACTAGCGCTATATTCATCGCTGCAATGATTGTAGTGCAGCATAGGCGGTTATTAAATGGGTATTTTCAGCGGAAAGGAATTTATATAAAATATTTATTGTTCAACAGGCATCAATTCTTCTGAAAGGTTTTTAATCAACAATTTAAAATAATCAAGCATTTGCTGTACTTCCAGGTTTTCATCATTGGATAAAGCTTTGTAGCCACGCGGATAGGGCCAGCCATACCCCCAGCGATAGGTAGTCGGAAAGTAGGGGGAACCGCCGACACGCACACCAGCCAACATAAGTTGTGCGATCTCGGGTTCGCCTGCCTGCGATACGCATGTCTCTAATGATTGATCGGCTTCAAGCCTTTGATCATAGGTTCCACCTTTCCAGTATGCCAGGTCGTGACGAATACAGCATTCAATCCAGAGTGATTTTTGATTTGGTGTGCCATCTGGAAAAGCACTACAGCCATCTGTGGTAAATGGTTTGAGATCAGCCGCACCAGCCATTGATGTCGATAAAAGTAGTGCCAATGCTCCGTAAATTATTCTCATAAGTGGATTTTAGATATATTATTGCCGCAATCAAGGTGTCTACAAAAGTGGTGATAGATCATGCCGCAAAAACCGCGCAATGGTTTCGCGGTACCAGTTTTGAGCGAACCGCAAGTGCAACGATATGTTCGAGTCTTATAGTTAAAATCTAAGCCTTATAACGTCTTAATAAGCAGTGTGCATGGAGCGCCAGCGAAATGCATATCTG
>CBDUOW010000484.1:0-1627 GCA_965368945.1 uncultured Gammaproteobacteria bacterium | reverse complement strand
TGGAGGAAATGCAATAGGATTGTAGGAACAATCCTTGCCCTGTGGGTCGCCTGGAGTCGTCCCTGGCCACGCCCCTCTGGGGTGGTTAAGCAGGTCCGACCTAACCAGTGGCTTTTCTGAAACTGAGGTATTTGTGGCCGTAATAGCTGGTGACTGCTGGCACTGCCAGGCCAATGAGGTGTGCGATTTCGTGAGAGTAAAATGTTAAGCCAATCGCGGGAAAAAGGTATTCCGCCAGACCCACACTGATTAGCCAGACCTGGGCAACGGCGGCCAGGTTGACCAAGGTGAAATGAAATAATTCATTCCCTGGATGCTTGCCACTCGGCTCAAACACAAACCAGCGGGAAAAAAGATACGCCGTCAGCATGCCGATGAGATAGGCAATAAACACGGCCCAACGAAAGCTCATATATTCGTTGAGAAAAATACGACTAATGAAGTTCACCCCGGCGGCAAACCCGCCAACCGCAAGAAACCGCATGAATTCAGATCGTATAATGGCCTTCATTCTTCACTTGCCAGATCGGCCATTTGTTTACCAACATTGACACTTTCAGAGATTGAACGGTCTTCCGGATAGTAGTAAGAGGTATCGGCGATATACAAGCCTTTGATTGAGGTCTTGATTGGAGGGAGCACTCGGGAGAATCCAGGCTGACAGACCGGTTGAGCATAACCATAGCGTGAAGCATGTTCAGCGATAATATCGTCATCGGTAATTTCAGGATTCAATTGCTTGATATATTGTTTTGCCTCATCGATGAAATAGGCATTGTCGTGGGCGAACTTTGGGTAATCACGCGGCATATAGTAAGGCACATAGACAAGTGACTCATGCAGGGGACGTAGATTTGAAAACTCGATAATTCCAGGAATTTCCATGGACTCATCACTTACATTGAGCCAGAAATTCCGGCTGACCCCGCGACGCAAACGAAAAATGACACACACCACGCCCATGTTCCGGATCGATTCATAGCGTGCCCGATAATCTTCGGGTAAATCAGGAATCATTCTGGGCACATAAGGCAGTGGCACCGTTGAGAATACGCTATCGTATGTTTCTTGCTCGCCGCCAATAGTAATGGATTTAATCTGTTCATTTTCAATATCAACGCTGGTAACCGGAGAAGACAAATGTATTGTCCCGTCCAGCTCTTTGATTTTTTGTTCCAATGACTCTAATAAGGTCTCCGAGCCGCCTTCAAGATATCCCATTTCTTCCTGCATCATACTTCTACGCGATAAGCCAACACGTTTAATACGTGACCAGATCCAGGCGGCAGAAAGGTTGTCTTTGTATTTAAAAAACTTTAGCGCAAAAAGCCGTTTCCATAAAATATTGTAGGCTTCATCGCCGATCCACTTTCTTATCCAGACTGAAGCCTCAACATCATCGAGCGTTTTCCAGTTCTTGCGCTTGGTTGATAAAAAGGCGTGCAGGCCATAACGAAATTTTGCAATTAACCCCAGCTTGGGAAACCTGAATAGGGCAATTGGATTACCCCAGTCATACATCTTGCCATTATAATAATAGCCCATATAAGTTTCCCGCCATTGAAGCTTGTCATCAATTCCAAGCTCCGCAAGCATGTCAAATAAATAGTGATCTGTTTTGCAAATG
>CBDUOW010000483.1:0-1627 GCA_965368945.1 uncultured Gammaproteobacteria bacterium | reverse complement strand
AGAGTCTGACACATTTGATTTCGTCGAATCTAATATTAATCTAAATCCCTTCTTATTTCGATTGACTCCATTTTGTGATTCAAATAACGACACGATTTAACTCAAGTGACGCGAGCAGTTGGGTGTTGCACTGTTTTTGCAACGATTCGACTCGGATGCACTATTCAGTAGCAAAAATAATTGTTTCGATGCACTATCAGAGCAATATTGACATGTTATATGTACGTTTTGTGACAACAATGTATAGAAAAAGGTAAGACCAGAACGTCATTTTATGAACTGTATCGCAATTCAGGAAATTTAACGCGAACCATTAAATCCAGGCAGTGTCAATTTGCCTGGATACTCTACAATCGGAAGTAACAGAAACGTGTAGGCGTTACTGGTATTAAAAGGAAACAACAATGAAGATGACATGGAAAGACAGCATTTATCGTCAGCGTGAAGAGCTGGCGCGAATGCTACGCGAACCCATTGAAATGGTTGCCCAGCAAATCACGCCCCTGTCGAGAAATCGGCAGCAACTGGAAGCTATGCTCTTGCGTAATTTCTCCAGTATTCCTTATTGCACCAGTTTGTACGTGCTCAATACGAACGGTGTCCAAATTAGTGATAACGTTGGTCGTGACGGTTTGGTGCCAGGCCACCATGGACGTGATCGCTCACAACGACCCTATATGAAGGAAGCCGTGCCGGTCTGGGGATTTTTGTTATCCGACGCCTATATCAGCCAGCACAAGCATCGGCCGTCC
This sequence comes from uncultured Gammaproteobacteria bacterium, assembly GCA_965368945.1. Classification (GTDB taxonomy): domain Bacteria; phylum Pseudomonadota; class Gammaproteobacteria; order UBA6429; family Thiohalophilaceae; genus JAHEIJ01. Next base: position 875 of record CBDUOW010000483.1, on the reverse strand, counting down.
TTGACGGCATTACAAATCATTCGTACAGAAAATGAGGTGCTCGGTTATTTGGGGGCGGACTTTGACTTACGCAATTTACCGGTGACCTCGGAGATCTATCAGGAGCCTGAAAACTGGCGCCAGGTCAAGGGAGATCCGGCGATCCGGAGTTTGTTATTTCAACAAACCCGGGTGGAAAGTCCCATGGATCTTAACATTGAGCAGGCTCTTGTGATTCTTGAGGAGATGCTGACACAACGCGGTGTGTTCCAGATGTTGATCCATTTTTCCAGTAGTCAGGCGACGATCTGGATGAACGACGATCCTTTTCGCTATCGCATACTGGATATCGATGCCCTGACTGATGCGGATATCTGTCTGGTATACCCCTCTCAGTCTTATCCAACAGAGGCATTGATTCCATCCGAGCATATCTCATCGATACTTGATACCTTTAAAAAACTGCGTATGGCTGATGAAAACATCTATATACGCTCAGCCTCAATCAATTTGTATAATGGGATGATCAGTTTGACCTTCTCCTGTGATGGTACCCACTATATGCCTTATGATGAGTTTCTCCAGAAAAATACTGAATTCTGGTTCGGTGCCGCCGCCTGACATAAGGTATTTAGAGTCACGACTGAATGGCAAGGATTGTTCCTATAATCCTGTTGCATTTCCTCCTTCTCGGCCGCTGTTTCTGACGCGGCTCAAGAGACAAAGTCGAGGAACAGTTATCGAGACCTCGGTTGTAGGGGTAAGCCTTTAGCCAAGTGAAAAAACGAACTCAGTCCCTTTACCTGGTTCACATTCTCCTCTTATCCAGCCGCCATGACGTTGTATCGCACGTTGCACAGAGGCTAAGCCGATACCGGCCCCTTCAAACTCCTCAA
>CBDUOW010000482.1:0-1634 GCA_965368945.1 uncultured Gammaproteobacteria bacterium | reverse complement strand
GCCACTTTGGCACCCTGCGCCTGCAACTCCGCCTTGGCCTCATCACGTGTCATGCTGCTGAGAGTACCGGTTAATACAAAGCTTTTGCCTTGCAGAGGTGATTCTGCCGCCGATTGAACTTCCACATCAGGCCAGTTAATCACATTAATCAATTTGCTGATCACTTCCTGGTTATGTGTTTGCTTGAAAAATTCAACAACACTTTTCGCCACCACCGGGCCCACATCGGGAACCGTCATCAGTGTAGCTTCATCAACCTGTCTAATCGCATCCAGAGAGCCAAAATGACATGCCAATGTCTGGGCCGTGGTTTCACCCACATCATGAATGCCGAGGGCATATAAAAATCGTGCCAGCGTGGTGGTGCGACTCTTATCCAGGGCCTTGACCAGGTTGCTCGCAGATTTTTCTGCCATGCGTTCCAGGTTAGCCAGCTGCTCGACACTCAATTGATAAAGATCGGCTATATCATTCACCAGTTGTTCATCTACCAGCTGTTCCACCAGTTTGTCACCCAGGCCTTCAATATCCATGGCACGGCGGGATGCAAAATGTTTAATTGCCTGCTTACGCTGCGCTGCGCAATACAGGCCGCCGGTACAATAGGTCACCGCCTCACCAGGTAGTCGTACTGTCGGGGAACCGCATACCGGACAGGTGCTTGGGAGTTTGTAACGACGCGGCCGACCTTGTCGCCGACTAATTACGACGCCAACCACTTGTGGTATTACATCACCGGCTCGCCGCACGATCACCGTATCACCGATTCGCGCATCCAGGCGATCGATCTCATCCTGATTATGCAAAGTGGCATTGCTCACCATGACCCCACCCACATGTACCGGCTCAAGTCGTGCTACCGGTGTCAACGCACCGGTACGGCCAACCTGCACATCTATATCCAGCAAAGTCGTCATCTCTTCCTGGGCGGGAAACTTGTGGGCCAAAGCCCAGCGAGGGGCGCGCGCGACAAACCCGAGCTTTTTTTGTTGGTCCAGTCGATCGACTTTATAAACGATGCCGTCAATGTCATACGGCAAGCTGTCACGTTTGTCCTGCATCTCCCGATAATAATCAAGGCATCCCTTCACCCCATTCACAACCCGGCTTTGCGGATTAACCGGCAAACCCCAGTTTTTCAGTTGCCGCATAATCTCGCTATGGCGCTGCGGCAAACTATCGCCAGCAACCTTGCCAATACCATAACAATAAAAGGACAAAGGTCGAGTTGCCGTGATTCGCGGATCCAGTTGGCGCAGGCTACCTGCGGCGGCATTGCGGGGGTTGGCAAACAGTTTGGCGTTATTCTTTCGCTGCTGTTGGTTGAGAGCTTCAAAGCCTGCCTTGGTAATAATGACTTCACCCCGCACTTCCAGCTCATGCGGGTAGTCGCTACCCAATAAACGCAAGGGAATGGCATCGATGGTTCTCACATTGAGGGTGACATCTTCGCCCTTGGTACCATCACCCCGGGTAGCTGCCCGTGTCAATACACCATCCTCGTACAGCAGGCTGATCGCCAAACCATCCAGCTTGGGCTCCACACTGTATTCCTGACTGCTGACAGCGAGACGCTCCCGACCTCGCCGATCAAAATCCTCAACTTCACTATCAGAAAAAGCATTCGCAAGCGA
>CBDUOW010000481.1:0-1635 GCA_965368945.1 uncultured Gammaproteobacteria bacterium | reverse complement strand
GCGGCGCGAAAACGAACTGGAAAAACTCAAGCGAAGATATCTGGTTTTGCACTGTCTCTGATGACTATATATTCAATGTTGAGGAAGTCAAACTTCGTCGTAAAGTACTCGCACCCTATACCGATGAAACTGGCAAACCAAAAGACTGGGAAGTCACTGGCAATGGTAACTTTCGAGACACACATCCATCAAATATATGGACTGACATCACCATTCCTTTCTGGTCAATGCCGGAAAATACCGATCATCCGACACAAAAATGTGAAAAGTTAGTCGCCCGACTCATCCTTGCGAGTTCTAACCCTGGTGATGTCGTATTGGATCCATTTTTGGGTAGCGGTACAACATCAGTGGTTGCCAAAAAACTGGGGCGGCAATATTTAGGCATCGATATTGACGAGGAATATTGTCTACTTGCAGAACGCCGATTGGAACTCGCCGAGGCCGACAAAAACGTTCAGGGATTTTTTGATGGCGTGTTCTGGGAGAGAAATACCTTGAAAGATCAGACAAAGATGAAGGTTAAAGATCTTTAACACTTCTGGAGCTTAGGCAATGAATGTAAATCCATAACTCGCCTTACCTATCTTTACTGCTTTTATAAGTTAAGCTTGTTTTAATATTCTTGCATGCTTCTGCCATAAAACACACTTTTTCCTGATATTCGAAATCGCGTTATACGTCTATCTGAATATATAAGTAATATTACAACCTGATTAGGGAGAACAATATGTTAGGGACTAAACGGGAATCTTTCAGCTGTACAACAGTATTGGGTTTTATTGCACTTTTCCTCTCCGCATCACTACACGCGCAGCCTGTCTACTCGGAATTGGTCGTCTTTGGCGATAGTTTATCCGATCCGGGAAACGCGTTTGTCTTGACCGGTGAAGCCAGCATTCCACCCTATGACCTTATTCCCGACGCGCCCTATGCTCGCGGTGGACACCATTTTACCAATGGGGAAACCTGGGTTGAAAAGCTGGCCAAGGCATTACATCGCAATACCGGGCCGGCTTTTCGCACCCACAAGGCCTTTGCCAATTACGCTGTGGGAGGTGCCCGGGCAAGGTATGCTGGACCAGTGAACCTCACGGTTGAAGTCGGTCTGTTTTTGTCCAATTCCGGCTACCAGGTGGATAGTGACGCCCTGTATACGGTGTTTATCGGTGGGAATGACATACGAGATGCCATTGAAGTATTAGCACTGGACTCGACTGGTGTTATCAGTATTCAGATTATCGATGAGGCAGTCACGGCCATCTACGATAACATGTTTACTCTGGCATCACTCGGTGCAGTGAATTTTCTTGTTGTCAATGGGCCAGATTTATCATTAGTGCCGGCTATTGCGCGCATTCCAGATCCCGATGCGAAGATAGCGGCCAGGTCTTTCTCAATTTATTTCAATAAAGCACTCAATGACAAACTTACATTGCTAACAGAGGCTTATCCCATAATGATAAAAACAGTCAATATCTTTGAATTGTTTAATACCGTGGTCACAACTCCAGAAGCATTTGGTTTAGTAAATGTTGTCGACCCCTGTATTAATTCTGTTAATTCTGGCCTTGTAGATAAGGCTGTTTGTTTTCAGCCTGACACTTATCTGTTCTGGGATGGCATTCATCCAAC
>CBDUOW010000480.1:0-1645 GCA_965368945.1 uncultured Gammaproteobacteria bacterium | reverse complement strand
GCTTGGTATATTACCAGGCCTCAGGTTTTCCGGCCTGGCAATAGTGTGAATCAAGTTTACCATGACAAAGCATGGGTAATGCACGTGTCAGGGCGGTGATTAACCACCAGGAATTTGGATTACAGATTTTATCTTTATTGCAGGAGAACTCGATAATGAAAAAGATGTTGTTGATTACTGCCTCAGTGGCGTTAATGGGTTTTGTATCCACCGCCAATGCCGAAGGCGCGGGTGAAAAGACCTATAAGATGGCGTGCTTTGCCTGTCATGGTACGGGTGCAGCCGGATCACCGAAGCTGGGTGACAAGGCAGCCTGGACATCACGGATCGCCCAGGGTAATGCCACATTATATGAGCATGCCATCAAGGGCTACAAAGGCAAAACCGGTTACATGCCTCCCAAAGGCGGTCGCATGGACATCAGCGATGCCGATGTGAAGGCGGCGGTTGATTATATGGTTAGTAACTCCAAATAGGACTTGCTGATTTTTTCATTTTTTCGGATTTAAGGTTGGTTAATCTCCCATGAAGTCCAAAGTACTTATCTCTCTGTTGGCGTTGTTCGCTGTCGCCGGTACGAGCCAGGCGGCGGGTGATGCCGACGCCGGTCAGGCCAAGGCCCAGGTCTGTTTCAGTTGCCATGGTGTCAATGGTAATAGTGTTAACCCCATCTGGCCGAATCTGGCCGGTCAGCATGCAGGCTATCTTGCCAAGCAACTGGCGGATTTCAAGGCCGGCGACCAGAGAAATAATGCGCTGATGATGGGGCAGGTCATGTCACTCTCTCCCCAGGATATGGCGGATCTGGCAGCGTTCTTTGCCAGGCAAGAGCCTGTCCCTGGTAGCGCCGATGAGGCCAAGGTCCCACTGGGCGAAAAGCTCTATCGAGGTGGCAACAAGGCGACGGGTGTTTCAGCCTGTATAGCTTGCCATGGCCCCACCGGCGCAGGCAATCCGGCGGCCAAGTACCCGCTGTTAAGTGGCCAGCATGCTGCTTATACGGTCCAAACTTTGAACGACTTCCGTGCCGGGGTTCGTAAAAATGATCCTGGCAAAATGATGCAGAACATTGCGGCGCGTATGACGGATGCAGAAATCGAGGCGGTCTCATCCTACATGCAGGGACTGCACTGATTCGGTGACCATGGATTAAGGGTCAACAAATAAGGGGCGGTTACCGCCCCTTTTTTTATCTAACGTCCATGTGCGGCATCCTGGCCTGGATATGAGATGTGAATGTAGCGGGTTAAGAAATTCAGCCAGATCAATCTGGTTGGAACTTTTTGTCATTGTCATGCACAGACTTCATGGGGAAAGAATAAATCGCGCAAAGCCGGCCGGGGGTTTACCATAACCAACTTGCGCGGATTTGTGAGTTTGCACAGGCCGATGCCAATCAACTCGGGAGGATATTGATGAAATTAATACGGCTTTTACCCTTGTGGGGTTTGTTTTTGCTGCCAGGGGGAACCGCACTGGCGGGCTATGAGGAGGGAATTGAATACGAGCGTCTTAAGGTGCCCGTATCGACGGTTGATGCCAACAAAGTCGAGGTGGTGGAACTGTTCTGGTATGGCTGCCCCCACTGCTACCACCTCGAGCCGGATATGAAGAAATGGCTGAAAAACAAACCGGCCAATGTGGT
>CBDUOW010000479.1:0-1647 GCA_965368945.1 uncultured Gammaproteobacteria bacterium | reverse complement strand
TTGAGTCTGGAACCGGAACGTGTGAGTGTGCACGAAGTCGCGATTACCGATATCGAACGCGCACCCCAGTTGATCAACGAGATGGCCGAGACCATCGAGAAGATCGGCATGAGCCCATTCAAATTCTAGGAGCGGCCATGAGTACAGTGAACCAAGCAATGGTGGAAAGATACCGCAACGACTTCCTCAAGGAAGTGAAGGCCAACGTGGAAGAAGGCGACTGGGTGCAGATGTGCATGCAATGTGGCGTGTGCTCCGGCTCCTGTCCCTTTGGTCCCTACTGGGATCATCCGCCGCAGGAAATCTTTATGATGATCCGCGCCGGCAAGCGTGAAGAAGTGCTGACCTCCAGCTCCATGTGGATGTGTACGTCCTGTTACAACTGTATCGCCCGTTGTCCACGGGAACTGCCGATTACCCACATCATGCACGGTCTGGCGCACTATGCGCAGCGTCTCGGTCTGGCACCGAAGAACCAGCCAACGTTCAAATTTGCCAACAAGTTTTGGGACAACCTGGCGAAGAAAGGCCGGGTCAACGAACTGAAACTGGGACTGGCGCTGTACTTCATGAACGGTATTGTCGAAGGCATCAAGACCGCGCTGAAGAACCAGAAGCTGGGGCTCAATATGATCAAGGCCAAGCGCATGAACGTGATGGAAATGATGGGCGGTCATGGGGTGAAAGATACCAGTGGATTACACGCTATTTTGAAAAAAGCGCGTGAAATCGAAGATGCCAAAGTCGCTAAATTTACCGGCTAGGAGATAAGCAACATGGCGAAGAAAGAATATTCCTTTTATCCGGGCTGTTCCTCCCAGAAGGGTGCGTCCGGGTCAAACTACCAGGTATCCGTCGACGCAATGTGCGATGTACTGGATATCAAGTTAAACCACATTCCGGACTGGAACTGTTGTGCTGCGTCAATTGGCTATGCGGGTGGCGGTGAACTGCCACGGCTGGCACTCTCGGCCCGTAACATGGCATTGTCCGAGCAGGCCAACCCGGACCAGGACCTGGTCGCTACCTGTGCCGCCTGCTGGCTGGCCACGCGCGAAACCAAGGACCGCCTGGTGAATAACGAAGACTTGATGGCGGAAACCAATGAGGCCCTGGCAGTTGCCGGACTGAAAGTGGAAGCCAAGCAGAACGTGCGCCACATGGTGGAAGTGCTGATCGAAGACTTCGGTTATGACGAGCTGGGCAAACACGTCACCAACCCGCTGGACGGCATCAAGATTGCCGGCTACGTGGGCTGTCAGACCAACCGGCCCTTCGGCATCGACGGTGAGTCGTTTGAGAATCCGAAGTACCTCGACAAGCTGGTGGAAACCCTGGGGGCCGAACCGGTTGAAAACTACGACCAGAAGGTCTCCTGCTGCGGCGGCGCCCTGGCCTTCAGTGAACCGGAAAAGAGCCAGGCGCTGATCAAGGACATCATTGAAGCCGCCTATGACGGCGGGGCCAATATGATTGTGACTCCCTGCCCGGTGTGCCAGATGAATGTCGAGGTCTACCAGGACCAGATCAATTCAAAGTACAAGACCAAGTTCAAGATGCCGGTGGTGTACTACAGCGCCCTCATGAGCGTGGCCTACGGTAAAAACAGTAAGGAATCCGGCCTGGATGGCCAGATCATTCGCGCCA
>CBDUOW010000478.1:0-1662 GCA_965368945.1 uncultured Gammaproteobacteria bacterium | reverse complement strand
TTTGTCCATAAGTTGCTACTTTTCCGTGTGGTATGGAAGCAACGACTTGCCAGATTATTTCGTTTAAATTTAGCTTATCCACAATGAAATCCGTGGTCTGTCCCTATCGCCATGAATTAGTTCGACTGCCATAACACCTCTAGTCTAAACGTAAGGGCCACCTTATGGTGGCCCTTGTCATGGAGTTGCTATTTTACTGTGGTAATCGAAGATTTCGTTCAGGCCGACTGAAATTGTGACAGGCCGAACAGTCGTACTCTTCACCAGAAACGTGTTTGTCGTGCACTTTGTCAAAAGCATACTTTTCTGGTTCCTGCATGAACTGATTCACCTCTTGGCTCTCATGACACTGGGTACAGACACTCGTCATGTCTCCTTTCAGTTCATATCCCAGTTCAGCCTGGAGATCCATGCGGCCGGTGTTTCCATGGCAATCATTACACGCCAGTACCGCAACGGCATCGACGACACCATGGTTGATCAGCTGATAGGTATCGGTCGTTATCCAGGTATAGGCGGTATCGCGTGGATACCCCATGTTTGCGAGACCGTTCTCAACCGAGGTCAAGACGTTACCGGTATTTTTAAGATATTCAAAGGTATCCATGGCAATCAACCGGCTGTCCGCTACGATCATCGGTTGATAGGCGGTTTTGTACTTGAAGGGATACAGTTTGCCATCTGTCACGTCACCAAGCGGACGCGAGGTCGGGTACGTATCTTTAGCCGCATCATAGGTCCGCGCCGCATCATCCTGCAGTAAATAATTATCACTCAAACGGTTCCACCATTTGTATTCGGGAACGAGATCACTGCCCTTTTCAGTATGTGGATGACCTGGGCAGGGATTTTCTGTCGTACATGTTGTGGCATCGGTCCCATCATGATGGGTCAGCCAATCACGATGTAACTCGGTCGGGACCTTCGCATAGGTTGGAATATGGCAAGTCTGACACGCTACTCGATCAAGATGTGTTAATACTTCATTAGGATGTTCACGCTCAATATCATTATGGGAGTGACAAGTGGTACAGGCCACTTCTGAACCGCGATCTGGATCATCCGTTGGACGCAGATCCGAGCCTTTACCGATTACCAGGTGATTTTCGAAAGTATGACAATCCTGGCAATTCAGATTACCTCCTTCGCTGTTCATATGTATATCGAAATTGTGGTCGCGGTTATCTATCAACGCGAGGGATAAATCACCACGCTTCACGCCATCACCGCCCCCGGCTTTGGCATGGCAAGCCAGGCAATTGGCCCGGGTGGGTTCGTGAATGTTTTGCACCATGCTGTCAGTGGGAGCATCCACGCCCATGGAACCATCGGCCAGGCGTGTTCGACTTGAGGCATATTCCTGGTTATGACACATCAGGCAATCGATATTCTCGTAACCAACATTGGGATCATCCGGACGTTTGCCGCGCCCGACATGACAGGAACCGCACACCGGCCAGTTACCTTCGATATTGATACAGTAACTGTTGACCGCGTTGGTGAGTTTGCCTTGCAGTATAAAGCTGCCATTGGCCATATCCGGTGCTTCACCCAGCCATTGATAGTGGGTAGAAGCATGCACCTCAGAGGCCTGGTCCGTATGACACTCAAGACAATTGGCAGGATAGTCCTGATAACTCAGATCGGCATGCGGATCTTCGG
>CBDUOW010000477.1:0-1669 GCA_965368945.1 uncultured Gammaproteobacteria bacterium | reverse complement strand
GTGGCGTATCACGCCGAATTGAGGGTGAGGAGCGCTCCGAAGCCCGCGATGCCCTGAGCGAGCTGGATATACCCAGCGATATGGGCCTGATTATTCGAACCGCCGGTCTGGGCAAAAGCGTCGAGGAGCTGCAATGGGACCTGGATTACCTGCTTAATCTGTGGAAATCCATCGACGAGGCCACACAAGGACGTTCGGCCCCGTTCCTGATCTATCAGGAAAGCAACCTCATTACCCGCACCATTCGCGACTATTTCCGCAATGACATCAATGAGGTCATCATTGACGCGCCGGAAGTGTATGAGCAGGCACGGGAGTTCATGTCCCAGGTCATGCCCCACAATATCAACAAAATCAAGCTGTACGAGGATCCGGTTCCCCTCTTCACCCGTTACCAGATTGAGTCGCAGATCGAATCGGCTTTCCAGCGGGATGTGCGCCTGCCTTCCGGCGGGGCCCTGGTCATCGATCACACCGAAGCGCTGGTCTCCATCGACATCAACTCGGCCCGCGCCACCAAGGGTGGGGATATCGAGGAAACCGCCCTGCACACCAACCTGGAAGCGGCCGACGAAATTGCCCGTCAGTTGCGTCTGCGGGATTTGGGCGGCCTGGTGGTCATTGATTTCATCGACATGACCCCGTCGCGGAATCAGCGCGAAGTGGAAAATCGCCTGCGCGATGCCCTCAAGCTGGACCGCGCGCGCGTTCAAATTGGGCGTATTTCCCGCTTTGGACTGCTGGAAATGTCTCGTCAGCGCCTGCGTCCTTCACTGGGCGAATCCATTCACCTGCCCTGCCCCCGTTGCAGTGGCCAGGGCACCATTCGAGGTATCGAATCCATTGCCTTGTCGATCCTGCGCGTGATCGAAGAAGAAGCCATGAAGGAAAAAACCGCCCGGGTCGTGGCCCAGGTACCGGTTGATGTGGCGACCTTCCTGCTGAATGAAAAGCGCGAAATACTTTCCGACATTGAGAAGCGTCAGAAGATCAACATTCTGCTGGTACCCAATACCGCCCTGGAAACTCCGCACTATGATGTGGAACGCATTCGTGAAGGCGAATCCAGTGACGAAGCCAAACAGTTCAGCTATGAAATGGCGACCCATAAGCCGGATGAAGTGCTGGAATCCCTGAGCAGCACCGCCTCGGCCGCCAAAATCCGAGAAGAACCCGCGGTAAAAGCTGTTGCGCCGATGGCCCCTCGCCCGGCAGCCGCGCCGGTTCAAAAACCGGGCCTGTTTGTCATGTTGTGGCGTGCCCTGTTTGGTAAAGGTGAACCTCAAAAACCCAAACACAAAAAAACCACCACCAAGCAACGTCCGACGCATAAAGGCCGCGCTAAAACTGGTCAACGTCGCACACCACAGCAACGGCGTACTGAAGGTGGTCAGGCAAGAGATCAGAAGCCGGCCCAGAAGCGGGACGAAAAGCGACCCGCGCCGAAGCCAAAACAGCAACCGGCAGCAAAACAAGTCAAACCGGCCGAACAACCCAAGGCGGAAACCGCGACGGAGAGCACTACGGAAACCAGTGAAGAGACAGCTCAGCAAGCCAAGAGCGCTGCCGGCAGTCGTCGCGGTCGCCGTGGCGGCCGACGCCGGCGTAAGCCACAGACTGAAGGTGGCAATGTTGCACCCCAGGCTGAACAGGATCAGAGCCAGTCCCA
>CBDUOW010000476.1:0-1670 GCA_965368945.1 uncultured Gammaproteobacteria bacterium | reverse complement strand
CTCTTGTATCCGGACAGGCAATGAGATAACTGTAGGTTGATGAATCCGGTTCAAACAATTGCTTGAATAACATGTAATAAACCTCCTGTTATTGTTGCTTGATTATGTATCTGAGGTTTGATTCAGAAATTTCAACAAATACCCCATGAAAAATAGGGGCTGGTATTTTAGTTATGCTTCATTATGCCTGTCCTCAGGCTCTAAATCTCAGCCACAGATAACCACACAAACTGTCGACCAGGGAATCCACAAAGAGGATCGGTAACAAATGAGAACGAGTTAGATTTGTCACTGACCCTTTCGAGAAACAACACTGACAATCAAAAACGTGTCATTCTGCGACCTACAGGGCAAGGATTGTTCCTACAATCCTATTGCATTTCCTCCATCCATGGAGGTCAGATATTGGGAGGTACGAGTCTAGGGACGAAGCACAGGCGACCTACAAGGACGATGTACACGGAAGTACAAGTGTCACGGAAGGCATGGATGTCGTGAGTGACTGTGGAACTTAGAGCCGCGTCGGGAACAGCGGCCGAGAAGTGCAAGTGTCACGTGAGGGCAGGATGCCCGTAGTGACCGGAGGAGTTACGAGCCTATGGACGGGCGAAGGTAGAACAATGCAGGAGCAATTGTCGAGAGTTGTGCCGGGAGCAACAACCGAGTTGCCGAAAGCGAGCAGTAGCGACGAAGAATCTTGTCGTTCCGAACTCTATTTATTAAATTTCTTTCGGATTTTGTAGGAATCAGGGCTGCAGCGACCCGATTAATTCACAGCCAGGCGCTCTGTTTTTGTCAGCCATTTCTTAATGCGGTTGGAGTCGCCGTATTTACTCAGTTTTCCCCAGGACTCGAGCAAGACGATGATGACCGGCCTGGCATTGATTTTGGTTTGCATCACCAGACAATTCCCGGCGTCGCGGGTAAAGCCGGTTTTACTCAAGGTAATCGGCCAGGAAATCTTTCTGACCAGGCGATTGGTATTACCGAAAGTGATTTCGTGCCCGTTCTTCAAGTCAGTAATGCTTTCTCTGGTTTGGGTGGTGAATTCCCGGATCAAAGGGTATTCACTCGATGCTTTAACGAGTTGCATCAATTCCTGTGCCGTGGAGACATTGTCATTGCTCAAGCCGGCCGGATCGGCGAAACGGGTTTTTGAAAGTCCGAGGTCGTTCGCCTTGTTATTCATCGCTTCAACAAACGCATCCGTGCCGCCGGGATAAGTGCGGCCCAGTGCCGTTGCGGCGCGATTTTCCGAGGCCGCTAAGGCAATAAGCAGTAAATCCTGGCGCGTGAATTCCATGCCTTCTCGCAGCCGCGATTTGGAATAGCGTATCCGGTCCTTGTCATCCTTACTGATGGTAATCACTTCATCCATGGCCAGATCGGCATCGAGCATCACCATGGCTGTCATTAATTTGCTGAGTGAGGCCACCGGTACAACCTCCCCTGCATTACGTTCCATGATGATTTCGTTATCGCGCTCATCAAACACCAGGGCAGCGTGGGAACGTAATTTGAGATTGACGCGACTGGCGTTTTCGCGGATCGTTTTCGCCGAAACGTAGGTTTCCGGGTCTTCGGCTTCCACCCCAAAAGCAACCGGGGCCCAGCACAAAATGATGATCAGGCTCAGTATTTTCATGGTGTGACTATAGTCCTGGCGTCGT
>CBDUOW010000475.1:0-1682 GCA_965368945.1 uncultured Gammaproteobacteria bacterium | reverse complement strand
ATTGAACTCCCTGTTTGATGGTGGAAGGCCAGGCTATAAAGCTAATTCGTTGTTGCTAATCATATTTGTATCTATACGATAGAAAGTGGCCAGACTGACTATGTTCTTACTCATTATTATGAGTTAGTGTGTATGGCACTTAAAATTACCCTTGATGTGTAGAGATACAGAAGGATTTTCTCTAGTATTATCGGTAATTGTCCTCCGAACCTGAAGTTTTCTAATGTTTTTTACTGAGCATTTGGCGATTTTCTGTTTGGGCAGCAGAAGAGGGGCAATCCATCAGGGAGTTGAGTGATTCCCAGGAACAAGAATAATGATTGACGGAGAATGACCATGATCGCGTTCATTGTAGGTATTTTTTATATCCTGGGTATTTTGTCAGCGATCCACGCGGTGATGAGTACGCGGACACCGCAAGGTGCGATTGCCTGGTCTGTTTCGCTCGTGACGTTTCCTTTTATCGCGGTTCCGGCCTATTGGATACTCGGGCGGAACAAGTTTCAGGGCTATGTGATTGCGCGTAAGCATGAACTTGAGCGCATCGCATCCGTTTCGCAGCGAGCAGAAAGCGAGCTGACCGAGATCGCAGCAATCGTGGACGCACAACGTGCCGATGTTTTAGGCGCGGAACGTCTTGCGCGGTTACCGGCAACGCGCGGAAACCATGTCAAGTTGCTGGTCGATGGTGAGGCAACCTTTTCGAGTATTCTCGAAGGGATTGGTGTGGCCGAAAAATATGTGCTGGTGCAGTTCTACATTGTGCATGACGATGGCATTGGCCGGGAGCTTAAGGCAAAGTTGATTGCCAAGGCAAAGGAAGGGGTACAAGTTCATTTTTTGTACGATGAAATTGGTAGCGCAGACCTTCCGAAATCCTACCTGGATGAATTGCGCACCGCCGGGATCGAGATATTCCCGTTCAATACCCGCAAAGGGAAGGGTAATCGCTTCCAGATCAATTTTCGCAATCATCGCAAAGTCGTCGTTGTTGACGGACGTGTTGCCTGGGTTGGTGGCCACAACGTGGGTGATGAGTATCTCGGCAAGGATCCGAAAATTGGCCATTGGCGGGATACGCATGTCCGTATCGAAGGGCCGGCCGCGATTGCGGTCCAGCTATCATTTGTAGAGGACTGGCATTGGGCCATCGAGAAAGTGCCACCCGACTTGAGCTGGGATCCGTATATGCCGGATGAAGGACAAACTCAGGCGCTGATCATTCCCAGCGGGCCGGCCGATGAACTCGAAACGGGCGCATTGATGTATACCCTGGCAGTGAACTCAGCTCAGAAGCGGATTTGGATCGCGACTCCCTATTTCGTGCCGGATGAAGCCATTATAGCGGCATTGCAGCTGGCAGCCCTGCGTGACCTCGATGTGCGGATTCTTATACCCGACAAATCCGATAACCTGATGGTGGACCTGGCGGTTTACTCCTTTTTTGATATCGTGAGTGAAGTTGGTGTGAAATTCTATCGCTACACAGATGGATTCCTGCATGCGAAAACGCTCTTGATCGATGACACGGTGGCGACTATCGGTACGGCTAATTTTGACAATCGTTCAATGCGCCTTAATTTCGAAATCACTGCGGTGCTGGTTGATCCGGATTTCATACCGGAAGTCGAGAAGATGTACGAGAATGATTTTGCCAATGCCAGACTCATGCAGGCGGGTGA
>CBDUOW010000474.1:0-1686 GCA_965368945.1 uncultured Gammaproteobacteria bacterium | reverse complement strand
GGTTTATCTATCGGCTTGGGGTGTTGCAAATGCTGCACACCTTCATAAATAGATATCCCTCCACCGAGAGCGAATATCAGAATAGCAACAATAAAACTCCAGAAGTAAATTTCTTTACCATGACCGAATGGAAATTTTTCATCTGCAGGTTTTTTCGCCTGCTTCAACCCATGCAATAACAACACCTGATTACCGGTATCTACCAGGGAATGAATGCCTTCCGACAACATTGCAGAACTACCAGTGACAAATGCAGCTGTAAATTTAGTCACCGCAATTAGTGAATTTCCAATTAAGGCTGCAAATATTACTCTTTTTGATCCTGATGCCATTATTATTCCGCTCTTAACACAGATTTAAATATTTTTTTTAATATCAACTCTTGTCATAAATTTGCCGGCGCTATAGCATAAATTGGGATTAGATCTTGTCAATTTTAATTGAACAACTTTAATTGTGCTTAAAAATTTCAGACTAAACACTTTGGGGCTGTGTTATTTGCATTGATGTACGTTCTGCAAACGAAGAATACCATTTGGCTAATAATGGCTGATTATCACGCCAACTATCACTGGCAAATCGAAAGTCCAGATATCCCAGAGCACAACCCACTGTTATCTGTCCAACAGTTAGATCCTTATTCCAATCATCAATATTACTTTCAAGATACACCAAGGCACGTTGAATCGCTGAAAGCTGAGTAGCGTCCCAATCACTGGATTGCTGTACCTCGGGGCGCTTTCGTTCCAGAAACCTCATTACAGCGGCATCAAGTATTCCATCACCCAGCGCTTGAAGGCGCAACGCCATCCAGCGTTCCATGCCTGCTACCGGAATCAATTTTTGTCCGGTATTTAAGCTATCAAGATACTCACAGATCACCGGAGAATCATATAACACGGTTCCATCATCCAGAATTAACGTTGGCACTTTGGAAAGCGGGTTATCTGCTAACAGATTGGCATCTGTTACCCAGGGGTTAGTGGTAATATTCTCAATTTTATCATCCAACCCCGCCTCAATAGTAAACACATTCACCTTGCGAACATAAGGTGAAGTCGCTGAATAATATAGTTTCATTCTCTTGACCTTTACCCCAGGTGTAATAATCCAGATATTATCTTAGGGGTTTTCCGAACATCTCATAGCAAGAAAACGGCCCGAGCAGGCCGTTTTCTTATACTGATGTTATGATGCTGAAACTTTCTTACGACGCTTCTTACCCACTGCCTTTTTAATTCTGGCGACCTGTTTTCTCTCCCATCGCTCTCCCGCAGCGAGCATCGCTTTGGCTTTCTTCTCGCCCAGTTTCAGGAGTTCTTTTTCACGCTTCAATGCCGCAGCAAGCTGCTCCTTCAACACATCCATTTCCGTCTTGGCGACATTCTTGTGGGCTTTCAGGTTCTCACTGGTAACGGCTCTTAATTCTTTCAACTCAACTTTGGCAGCATTGTATTTTTCTCGCAGTGTGGCCATTGCTTCTTTACGTTTCGCGGCTGCCGCTTTCTTCATGGCCGCCGCCTTCTTTCTCGCTACTGTTTTTTTCTTGCCAACTTTTTTCCTGGCAGTTGTTTTTTTCTTTGCTACTGTCTTTTTCTTTCTGGTTTTTTTCTTTGCCATAGCCATAATGCCGTTCTCCCCTATGTAAATATTGGTTGACTGTAAATATTACACACTATCCATCAT
>CBDUOW010000473.1:0-1693 GCA_965368945.1 uncultured Gammaproteobacteria bacterium | reverse complement strand
CGGCCGATGTCTGTTTCCAGACCTCTGCGCCGTAATTTTGCTCGAACAGCTCACACAGCCTTGTCTGCATTTTAGGGCTGAGTTCCAAAGCCTCGGCGTAATTCTTCAACATCAAGCTAGACTGTGCCGGCGGACTAATACAGATGACTTTCTTTGTATTCAAACCATCACGTAATGCCATCACTAGTGCCGCATTACTGAGTGAATGCGCAATAATTCCATGTAGAGGGCCGAGCCCATTTGCTACCAAACGCATAGCCTCAGCCATCTTGAAAAGATCAGTACTCTTACCCGCAGAATGACCATGCGCGGGCATGTCGAAGGCCACTACGCGAAATCCGGATTTAACCAATGGGTCAACAAAACGCCAGAGCTGGGTAGCACGACCATTCCACCCATGCGTCAGTAATACAGTGGGTCCTTCTCCCCATGTGTACACGGCAAGGTGCTTGCCGTCATTTTCAAAGGTGAGTCGTTGCGCCACGCTGCGATAATGCTGCTCACGATGAGGTTCAGGAAATCGATGTGTCCTGAACCAAAGCCAGTAGGCCCAGCGCCCGCCCAGTTCCGGCGCGGTCTTGTCCAGGACTCGAAAGCCACAGCGCAACAAGCGCAAAACGTGGGGTGCATTATCCCGTCCCGCCGGTGCGTCCCTGGACACCTGCATATTCTGATTCTCGTTACGATCCGTAGTTGTAGGTTCCATCTATTCCCCCCTGGTTTTTCATGAACTGCGCTGTCATTACGGGGTTTAAATCCCCAGGTCTTTTTTCAATTGGCGCACGGTAGCAAAAACCACCTCCGGGCCTGCAGCACGGGCTATCTGGAGGATGCCCTGTAAAGCAGCGGTGATAATCAGCGCTTTTCCCTCTGCATCGCCGGCAAAAACAAACTCGCCACTCACACGGCCGTCCTCCAGAACCCGGCTCAACCACTCGCGCATTTCCTTGTCCAGAGCTTGGGCTTCATCCCGCACCGTGATTGGAAGGATATTGAACTCCGTCTCCAGAATCCCGAGGGGGCAGACCTTGCCGCCGTGACGTAAATAAGAAAGTGTGATCCCGAAGTAACCATTCAGGTTCTCGGTGGGTGAGAGCGGATGGGCCTGCTGCTGGTCGATCCAGGCCTGGAAACGGTGCCGGTACCGTTCGACCAGGGCCGTACCCAGGTCAGATTTGGCGGGGAAATGATAATGAATGGCGGCGTTCTTTACGCCCAGCTGCTCAGCGATATGCTTGTAGCTAAATCCGTTGAAACCTTTGTCCAGGAGAAGGTTTTCGGCGAGATCCAATATCTGATCCCGGGTACCTTTGGCAGCCACCATGCATGTTTCCTCATGCCACTTTTGTTCATTCTATAGTTACTTACTAGTAAGTAAGTTGTCAAGTGTCAAGGTAAGAGGACTTTCTTAGTTACCGATGGGAATTAGAAAAACGGGTTAAGAAAGAAGTAAAACGGGCTATTCTGTTAATAAATGGTGCCAGAAAGGAATTCCCATTAACATTCTTGCTTTTCACGCTACGCAAGTTCTGACTCGATTTCCTTGGTCAAAAATTAATCTATCCGCCCCTTTATTCCTTAGATATTTTTGGTAACTAGTTCACCAAATATGAACCATTTTGATGTTCATTGCCCCGGTTTTGGTAGGCTTGACCATTATGGTAGTGGCTGGCGCCTTGCGTGAGGCTCCCAT
>CBDUOW010000472.1:0-1696 GCA_965368945.1 uncultured Gammaproteobacteria bacterium | reverse complement strand
ACCAAAAACGCTGTTTTCGTGCTGGACCGGCTTTTTTACTGTCACTTGCCATAAGTTCTTTACGCATTTGTAACCATTCAGGTGTACCCCACCGGTATGACGTGGCTTTCAATTGTTCAAATATATCGATCAAATCATTACGCAGCAGCGGATCTCTGAAGAAATATCCCAACTCATTGTTATACAGAATTGAACGGTAATCAAAATTACTCGTACCTATAAAGCCAACCCGCTCACCCAGGATAAATTTTGCATGCAATTTTCCATAGTGTGTGGAGCCCTTTCCAAGCTGAATAGAATCAAGTTTGCCAGTCTGGTAAATAAAGATTTGTGGATGATTAATCAGTTTTTTCCATTCCTCACTTCCGGTTACTTCTGGATTGAACTCCCCTTTTTCGGTATCGAGTTTCCATACCTCCTGCAATTCCGGTGTCAGCAATACACGCGGGACCATATCGATATCAATGATGGACTGGGTAAAGAAATTATCACTGGTCATTACAGAATTGGTGATAACTTCTATCTTCAAATCAGGATGAGAACGTAACAACTTGTGAATTTCTTCTGCTCCGTCATAGATAACATCGCCCTCTTCATTAAGATATCTACCAGTAAACAAGTAAGGCGAAACGATGCGAAGCGTACCACTGGTAGCGCCCTCTTGTATTGCTTCCTGTGTAAGCTTCTCAATCAGGTACATGATTGAATTGGGATTAGATTTAATATTTTCCCATAGATTCTTTTGTACATTCTTGGCCGTCAGGTTGTTTAACTGGTGTGCCAGGCGCACTTCTGAAGAACGAAAACCTTCCGACATGTATTGCGGCATAGCCTGCATACGTTGTTTGATGTCCGGATGGTTTTTCAGGAACAGCAGACTCTGTTGACTCTTTTTCCGTTCTTTTTGATAAAGATTACTGAATTGTTCAAAATCAGATTCATCATCTTTTACGGGTAGAAGACGTTTATTCTTCTTGTGGAGAAATAACAGGGAATAATACAGTTCAGAGACACTACCAATGGTTATTTCCTCCGATTTTGCTCCTTGTCTTCCCCTGATTAATATTTCAAGGTCGCGGAACGCCGTCGGATCTCTCGAACCGTCTTCATTGATACCGTAATAATCCAGAGAAATATTTCGGCCACCGGTCAGAACTGCCGTCTTGTCCTGGAAATGCCCATCGACTACAAGTAACTTGTCATGCGAACGTCGATTAAACTGGAATTCCGACATCGGGTTGAATATCACCACTTGAACACGTGCTTTTTTCGTCGTGACCTGGCCTTTCGCGTTGCGAATGAAGCCTGCATCTTCGGCGCATGTTTCAAGTGCACTTAATTCACTATGCGAGGGATGCATTGAACCGAGAGAATCAACCATCATACGCACATCCACACCACGCTTTACTGCATTACACAAAGCGCCTAACACCGCATAACCAACCTTATCACGCTTGAATATGTAATACATTACATCAACCGTGTGTTCAGCATTCTCTATCAGCCACAACTTGGCAGCCAGAGAATTCATAGCATCATTGTAGCTTGGTCCTATTAGCTTGGTCCGTGCGTTGTTAATCGGTATTCTTGCTTGATCCCCTGCCTTAACCGGATCAATAGATAGTTGGTTTGGAGGTTGCCATGTTCTGCTCTTGTAAAGCTTATTGACCGTTTCATCATTTATCGCGTTTAGTGG
>CBDUOW010000471.1:0-1698 GCA_965368945.1 uncultured Gammaproteobacteria bacterium | reverse complement strand
GTCAAAACCCGCCGACAGCAAAACGCTGCCTCGCTTCGATTTCTACACTATCCTGCCGGAACTGGAAGTTGCCATCCCTGAAGAAGAATTAATTGAGGCGAGTAAAAAACCCGTTACACAAAACACCAGCGATGGTATCAACTATATGCTGCAGGCAGGTTCCTTTCGCAATATGGAGCAGGCGGATCGACTTAAAGCCAAACTTGCCCTGCAGGGTATTGTTGCAACCATCCAGACCGTGCGCATCCGGGACGGTGAAACCTGGCATCGTGTACGCGTTGGTCCGATGACTGATATCGCAACACTCAACCAAACCCGCAAACGACTGACTGATATTGGCGTACCTTCTATTGTAATCAAAGACAAAGGTTAAACGCCTGCCAGGATAAATCTCTGCACCTATATTCGATGGCTTGAACAGCAAACGTGCCCTATCTCATCGTTATCCTAATCCTGCTAGTTTTACTGTTCGGCCCCCAGTGGTGGGCGCAATATACTTTTCGGCGCTACGCCAAACCCCTGAAACACATTCCTGGTAGCGGCGCCGAACTGGCACGTCACCTGCTGGATCGCTTTGAAATGCAATCGGTCAGTGTTGAAAAAACAGAAGCCGGTAATGATCACTATGATCCACAAAGCCGTTGCGTACGCCTGAGTCCCGACAATCATGATCAAAACTCGTTAACCGCAATCGCCGTTGCGACTCATGAAGTAGGACATGCCATTCAGCATCACCGTGGTGAGGCCCTGCTGAGCCTGCGTACCCGCCTGATACAGGTTGCCTCGGTATCACAAAAAATCGGTGCCGCCGCCCTGGTGGTGATGCCAATTGCAGCCCTTGTTACCCGTGCACCCTCGATTGGTTTAATGCTCCTGCTCGCCGGAGTTGGCTCCATGTTTATCGCCTCACTCGTCCACCTGGTGACACTCCCGGTGGAGCTGGATGCGAGTTTCAATAAAGCCTTGCCGATTTTACGTGAAGGTTACGTCAGTAAAGATGATGAACCCAAGGTAAGAAGAGTCCTGCGCGCCGCTGCCCTTACCTATCTCGCCGGCTCACTGGCCAGTCTGCTAAACCTGTGGCGCTGGATTGCGATTCTTCGCCGCTGAAACGCAGGGACATAAGCCTTAAGTGAAATTGTAGTGCTTGTTAACGTCTTCACGGATCTCCCAGGTACATTTCATGCCCTTGGGAAAAATCACCAGATCACCGCTTCCCATCTCAACCGGTTCACCGCCTTCCGGTGTCACAATCACATTACCGTCGAGAAAATAACAGGTCTCGGTTTTATCATAGCTCCACGGAAATGTGGAAACCTCTTTGCTCCAGATGGGCCAGTCATAAACGCCCATCACTTCAAGCTTGGCGGAGGACGCATGTTTTTCAACCAGAATTTTATCCATTATTGTTTCCTTCAAAGTTTATTAATCTTCAAGATAGGTATAGCCATGTAAGCCGGCACTCAATTCATTCCAGTACTGTTGCTGTTGCGCATCATTCAGATCAGTCACATCAAGCTTGGCACGATACTGCTCCAGCAGTTCATCCGGGTTGAAATGCACATAGCGCAGTACACTATCGACCGTATCACCCTGCAAGGGTTGGCTGTATTGACAACCACCCTCTTCCTTCAATACCACATTGATGGAATCAGTATCACCAAACAGGTTATGCATATCACCCAGGATCTCCTGGTA
>CBDUOW010000470.1:0-1704 GCA_965368945.1 uncultured Gammaproteobacteria bacterium | reverse complement strand
GCTTTGGCACGCAACAGCATGTGCGCCAGACGTGGATGCGCACCCCACTGTGCCATGGCCTTGCCATGCGCCGTGATCCGACTTTCATGATCCAACGCACCGAGTTGCACTAATAAATCCCTGGCTTGTGCCACATGCGGTGCGGGTGGCGGATCGATCCAGCGCAGTGTATTAACATCGCTGACACCCCACTGCGCCACTTCCAGCAACAACGGCGCAAGGTCGGCCTCCAGCATTTCTGCCGGGGATTGTGCTAACAGATGCGTGCCATGCGACCATAATCGATTACACACACCTGCCTGCAAACGACCGGCACGGCCGCAACGTTGATCGGCACTTGCCTGCGACACCGGCAAGGTCACGAGTTGCGTCAAACCGGTATTGGGATTAAAACGTGGAATGCGCATCAAACCGCTATCGATCACGATACGAATGCCCTCAATCGTCAAACTCGTCTCGGCAATCGCGCTGGCTAACACGATCTTGCGCTTGCCATTAGGTGCCGGTTGAATCGCGGCGTCCTGTTCGTCCGCGGTGAGTTGACCAAAGAGTGGTGCCAATAAAACATCGTTACCCCGTTTCGAATCCAGTAACGCTTCGCGCAATACCGTCGTCACCTGACGAATCTCGGCGGCACCGGGCAGGAAGACCAGCATGCTACCGTGCTCTTCATCCAGCGCATGGATAATGCGCTGTGCTAAGTCATTTAAAAATGCCCGCCGTTCGCGCGCAAAACTGGTATTGAGTGCGTGGTGACGAATCGCCACCGGATAACTGCGGCCCTCACTGGTCAACATCGGTGCGTCATGCAGGAGTGTGGAGACAGCTGCCCCATCGAGCGTTGCCGACATCACGATGATTTTCAGATCCTCGCGCAGAACTTGTTGCGAATCGATACACAATGCCAGGCCAAGATCAGAATTCAGATTGCGTTCGTGAAACTCATCGAAAATCACGACACCGTACTCTTCGAGTGCCGGATCATCCTGCAACAGGCGGGTCAGGATTCCTTCGGTCACCACTTCAATCCGTGTCTTCGGACCCGTCCTGCTATCGAAGCGGACACGATACCCAACCGTCTCACCCACACGCTCACCCAGACTCTTTGCCATAAAACGCGCGGCCGTGCGTGCGGCAAGGCGACGGGGTTCGAGCATGATGATCTTTTTGTTGCCTAACCAGGCGCACTGTAATAACGCCAATGGCACCCGCGTGGTCTTACCCGCACCGGGCGGTGCCTGCACGATAACGCTGGGATGTTTCGCCAGCGTCGCGACAAGTTGTGGTAGAAGTTCTTCAATTGGGAGGGGCATAGATTAGTTAATTTAAACTTTCACTCAAAACAAACGGTTGTGGCGCCCTACCCACCGATACACCAGTACGCCATCACCCAGGATGATGAGTATCGCGACACCATAAAAAAGAAAAAAGACACTGCTCATTCAAGTCACCGATACAGAAAAAGGCATTAAGGAGTCGGGCCGGATTGTATCGTAGTTAACCTTTAATATTTGGTTTAAGAAAATTCATTCCGACCCCTTTAACAGCCTAATTCATTAACGCTTGCAGACGAAGGTTGGCATCATTTTGATCAATAAAAAACTGAAAATGTTTAAGGAAATTCATACCAAGCAGTCCATTAAAAGTAGTTTCATTGTCAAGCGGCATGATACCTATTTCTATCTGATTAACTTGCCACTCACC
>CBDUOW010000469.1:0-1708 GCA_965368945.1 uncultured Gammaproteobacteria bacterium | reverse complement strand
CGAGGTTATGGCAACCACCACAGCGAAAATTGCAGCCATAACTGCCGACCGACATCACCTTGCTTCCAGGTTTATAGTGTCGCACGGGTTTGTCTTCGATCCGTCCGACATCAATAGCGGAAAGGATGCCATATGAGAGGTTATATAAAGTGCCGTAGCGATTAACATGTGCCTGGCAAAACCCACGCTGGCCATGTTTGAGCTTGCAACGCCATAAACACAGATTGCAGCGCGTAGTGCCATCACCCAGCTTTTCTTGCAGGCGTGTTTCCATAAGCTGGTAGTTGGCGGGGGCTGACGCGATTGTCACATTCATTCTCCTGGTGTCAGGCAACACTCACCTTCCACAGTGGTGCGACCACAATTTTCAAACAGGCATGGGCTGCGCGCAATGCCGCCTCAGCGTGGCGCGCACTTGGGGCCCGGGCGAATATAAATCCAAGATAGCTATTGCCTTCTGGTAACGGTACCAATTCGTGCCCTTCCCGCAGTTGTATCTCTACAGACTCTATGTACGGCACCCGTTGTGCAGCCAGCACCCCTTCCACTCGCTTCAAGACGCCTGCCTGGGGTATGGGGATCATTAGTACTCCGGCGCCTTGACTCGAGGTTTCTATCGGCAGAATCTTTCCCATGGCCTGCGCCAGCACCAGTTCCTCCAGACTATAACCCGTCCCGAACTGTAACAACCGGCCACACAAGCCGCCAATAGTGCGGGCAGCCACTTCCAGGATCCAGATGCCATCCCTATTTATACGGCACTCGGCATGCACCGGCCCTTCCCGCAAGCCATAGGCGGTACACGCCGCCTGCACCGTGAGGTGTAACTCGCCCAGGGTGTCGCGTGCATGGCGCGACGGGGTCGTATAGTACGTCTCTTCAAAATAGGGACCGTTCAGCGGGTCGGGTTTATCGAACACCGCCAGCACCTGCAATTCACCCCCACTCAGCATGCCTTCTACGGCCACTTCGTCACCGGGAATGAATCTCTCGAGTAGGAGCAACCGCGCAACATCCGGATCCGTATGGTGTTCCTGCTGCAGCATGGTCTGGATCCGCAGCACAGCCTGATTTAATTCCGTAGGGTTATTCACTCGAATCACCCCCCGGCTTCCTGACATGCTTACCGGCTTGATGACTGCCGGATATACAACAGCCGCAAGTTGTTCCTGCAGTGGTTGGTCCAGAAAAATACAACGATGTTCCGGAACCGGCAAGCCGGCGGAGCTCAAACAGGCTCGTGCCTTATCCTTGCGTCGGGCCAATTGCACTGCGCTGGGTGGGTTATGCGGTAAACCCAGTTGCCTCGCAGCCTGGGCGGCTAGCCCGGTGGTACTGTCATCGGTAGCCACGATGGCGGCAACAGGTTCATTGGCGGCTTCCGCCAGGATCAGCTCAAGCGCTGCGGCTTCATCAGTGGGGTCGATATGAAGTCCCCGGGCATAGTCACTGACAATCGAGTGCTTGCCTTCGGAGACGAGCAGTACCTTTACCCCCAGCCGATGGGCCGCGGAGATAAAGGCACTGGTTCGATAGCTACCATGCGGCGCGATTACCAGGATACGGGGGAAATCCGGCATGACGGTATGTAACCGGTCAAGGCCGGTAGCCAAAGCGTATCAGCCGCAACCGCCGCCGGCTGCACCACAGGTACCACAGGTTCCACTGCCACCCACGGTCTGAAAGACATTATTGAAAACAAAGGAGG
>CBDUOW010000468.1:0-1716 GCA_965368945.1 uncultured Gammaproteobacteria bacterium | reverse complement strand
TCACCGATATTGAGATCAACATTCTTAATGTTAATCTTCTTGTTACTCCAGCTTAGCAATCCGTGTGCATTAATCGGGTAGCCGCGTAACTTGCCGCCTAGCTTTTTGAGATCGATTATATCCAGTGGTGCATTACTGGGACCCTTGCGCACAGCCTTTAATTTGGCATAGAGTCGTCCCGGCCAATCTCGCCATTTTGTAGCGGGATTAATATCATCAATCGTGAAGGAAGCATCCCAGTTTAGATAGGGACTCCATGCAACCAGGGCTGAACCGAGGATTTTGCCATCCAATGTTGCGGCGCTGATACTCGAGATGTTTGCGCGCTGTTGATTTCCGCTACCGCTTATATTTAATAGTGTAGTGGGTACCTGTTTTCCTCCCAGATCTGTATTTACGGTAAATTCGTAGGCGTCGAGCTTGCCATTAAGTTTAAATTCGCCTTTGTTACTACTTAACGAGTCTGATTGACGGTCTGACAACAAGGGCAGGCGAAGTTGCTTCCAGCCGCCGTTGAGGACCAGACTGCCGGATTCTGGGCCAGGCCGCCATTCGCCACTGGCATAAAGGCTGGCCTTGGTGGGCTGGTGGGTTGTTGTGAAGTCGGTAATTTTCCAGATGTTCGGCTTAGCCTCCAGATGAAACGTAGATTGAAACAATCCCTGTTCGGGAAGGT
The DNA here is from genome assembly GCA_965368945.1 of uncultured Gammaproteobacteria bacterium. Classification (GTDB taxonomy): domain Bacteria; phylum Pseudomonadota; class Gammaproteobacteria; order UBA6429; family Thiohalophilaceae; genus JAHEIJ01. The sequence continues at coordinate 1,040 of CBDUOW010000468.1, read as the reverse complement.
TGCTGCGTAATTCGCCAGCCAGGCTAAAGCCGGCAAGATTACCCTTTGATACTAATTTACCATCAGTGTCCACCACGGGCCAGGATTTGACGAGCTGCTGAGTATTTAGCTGTTGGACTTGCAGAGTGAGTTGCCATCCCGGAGTTTCGAGGAGGTTGTTCAACTGACCATGCAGAGAAACAACCAGGCCGGGTTGCTGGATGGCCTGCGTCAGCAAAAGCTTTTGTAAAGTTCCGTTGAAATTTCCATGGCCGTTTATTGGCGGATAGTCACGATAACGCAGGGTCCAGATTGTCTCCAGGTTAAATTGCTGCTTAACATCCAGCCCGAGTTGTCCCTTTGTGGTCAAATCAAACAAATCGGCTTGAATCGACAAATGCCCGAGTTTTACAGTATGATCGTCAAGGCTGGCCTGTAGATTTATGTGTTTAATAATAAACGGCGGGCGTGATTTGGTGGAGATGTGCGCGTGACTGAGACGTGCATTGATGATATCGACTGAAAAAGGCAGGGCAATGCCAGTAGGCGTTGCCGCTTTCCGTTGCTTTGTGGCCTCGAGGAGTTTTATCCTGAGCCCCTGTGCATCAAACTCGCTAATCTGCAGGGTACCTGTCAGCAGCTTGATGAGTTGCCAGTCGACTACAAGTCGTTCCAGCTTGATGTCGATGTCATCATCTGTGTAACTGATGCCGAAAAGTCTGATGGGCCCCCGCAGTGTTCCGCGCAGGGACTGAATGCTGAGTTTGCCGGGAACGAACTGCGTGACCAGGTCATGCGCTCGATCCAGCCCCCATTGCGTGTTCAATACGATCCATGTGCTGCCAGTAAAGACAAGTAGCATTACAAGCATGGCGGTCAGAATGATGCGTTTCACAAGTCGGGCCCTATCACAAGATGCAGGCGAAAACCTTCATAGGGTTCGGTGAGTGCCCAGGCAAAATCGACTCTCACCGGGCCAACAGGGGAATGCCAGCGTACACCGAATCCGGCACCTTCGGCTATCTGATCGCCGAGATTATCAAAGTCATTCAGGGCATTTC
>CBDUOW010000467.1:0-1732 GCA_965368945.1 uncultured Gammaproteobacteria bacterium | reverse complement strand
ACCTAAACCATGGTATGTACAGCCGACCTGGGGTAACTTTATGTCCTTATGGAGTCAGGGACTTGGCCTGGCGCGCCAAGCACTTATCCCTGTTTTGAGTTCAGATTTGGGAGAAATTGAATGCTACCGAGCACACTATCTTCTGTAGTGTTATTGATTACCAGGGCAATGGATGCCGAAGGTCTGGACAGTAGTACCATATTGAAACGTGCAGGCCTTGACCCGGCTCGCATGAATGATCCCAATGCCCGTTACTCGTATCCGGCGGTTACCAATCTATGGAAGTTAGCCGCTAAAGCCTCGGGGGATCCCTGCTTTGGTCTAAAGGCAGCGAGCTTCTGGCATCCTACTACTCTGCATGCACTTGGCTATACCTGGCTGGCAAGCAATACACTACAGGATGCCTTGTCTCGCGCCGCACGTTATATCCGTATCGTCAATACCGCGGCAACAGCAACGTTTGAAGAAACTGATATGGGTTATCGATTCAGAATGGGAATGGATGATGCCTGGCGTGGTCTTCAACCCGCCAATGAAGCAATGGACGCCGGCCTGGCACTCATTATCGACATGTGTCGTTCCTGTTATGGTCCTGAACTTAATCCTTTGTTAATTGAGGTACGACGCCCCAAACCCGTTGCGGGTCTTGAACAATTTGAGGAACTCTTCAAAGCGCCAATTCATTTTTCCAGCCCGGATACTACGATTTATTTTGATAAAGAGGATGTGACGAAATATTTGCCCACCTCCAACGCGGAAATGGCAAGGACCAATGAGAAAATCATCGTTGATTATCTGGCACGCCTTGATAAAAACAATATCACCAGCCAGGTAAAGGCAAAATTACTGGACATGTTACCCAGTGGAAACTTTACCGAAGATGACGTAATCCAGTCATTACATCTCAGCCAGCGCACCTTGCAACGCAAGCTTAAAGATGAAGGTACAACATATAAGGAATTGTTGGACGAGACACGAAAAGAACTGGCGAAAGAATATGTCAATGACACCAGTCTGTCATTCAGTGAAATCACTTATTTGCTTGGTTTTTCTGAACAAAGTAATTTCACCCGGGCGTTTAAACGCTGGCAGGGGCAATCACCCAGCGCCTACCGGGTGCAGATACGCATGACGGGTTGAATTATGACTGCAAGCCCTGACTGACGATCCAGCCTTCAGTGCGGTCAACTTTCTGAGGTATACCCAGGTTTTCGTTGCGCTGATTCCAGCTCCAGGCCGCCTCGATGGCACAAACAACCGCATCGAGTTCATCACCCGCCACATCCTCAATAAGTTGGTCACGGAACTCAGAACTTAATGCAATGTTAAATTGATATTCATGATGGAAAGCATTAGCTTGCAGCGCCTTTATTAATTCAATGCGGGCGGCCTGTTTTTCCTGTGTTTGTTTGGCCCGTGAATCGGACTTGTAGGGCGTCCGGCCGATATAACGTCGTATAAAAAAGGCAGGATACACCTCGATGACAGTTCGGTTGTCGTTTGTGGGACGCAGCGGTTCAATATTTATGGGAGAGCGATACAACCGTTTCGCACCTTCATAAAACATTTTTCCCACCGGTGGATTATAAAGTTTCTGGGGGCTGGCTGATTTCGCGAGTCTGTCCGTCTCACGCAGATGTTCTTTATCACCAATAGCACGATCGCATTTGTAGTCTTCCAGCAGTTGCACAAATGCTTCGCGGGACATGTTGGCAATCAACGCCATATAGTC
>CBDUOW010000466.1:0-1747 GCA_965368945.1 uncultured Gammaproteobacteria bacterium | reverse complement strand
GGGCCACATCAATATGCACCCCGAGATCGATAAAAAAGAACAACAATAAAAAGTCACGCAGGGTCACCAGACGGGCGGCCAGTGAAGCACGGTAAGGTGTAGCGGCAAGCGATATGCCGGCCACCAGGGCACCAACCTCTTGGCTGAAACCTAACACCACACCCAGGGAAGCCAGCCCAATGGCCCAGGTAATGGCAAACAACACGATTAATTCGGAAGACCTGGCCAGAGAGTGTAAAAGCACCGGAAGAATAAACCGGGTTACCAGCCCGACCAGGACCAGAAAGCCGGTACCCTTGGCAAGCACCTTCATTAATTCCAGGACAAAGTTTACATCCGGGATTTCAGCGCCATAAGCACCGATTACCAGCATGAGTAAAACAACCACAACGTCCTGTACGATCAGGATCCCCAGCGCAATGCGGCCATATAATGCATCGATCTCGCGCTTATCCGACAACAACTTGACGATGATAATGGTACTGGAGAAGGTAAGAGCCGCTGCCACATAAAATGCCGCGAAGGATTCCAGGCCAAAGGCCAGTGCCAGGCCATAACCCAGTATGGCCGTCAGCGCTATCTGGCCGATACCCGTGACAATCGATACCATGCCAACTGTGCGAATCAGAGTGGGATCAAGTTTCAGGCCCACCACGAACAACAATACACCGACGCCAAGCTCGGCAAAAAGTTCGACCTGGTCATGCGCATGCACCCAGTCAAGACCGACAGGCCCCACCAGTACCCCAACCAGAATGAACGCCGAGATGAGTGGTTGTCGAAGCCATAAGCAAATGGCACCAACAACGGAGGCAACAGCCAACACCGCTGCCACTTCAGTGAAGACAGATTCAAAGAAAGGCATTTTTTATTTCTCAGCCCCTATATAGCATTCAGGTTCAGCTTGAGCTTACTCCCTCACCCCGGCATAGCTGATCCCATCTGATACAACTTGAGCTACGTTACATTTATTTTTGTAGAATGGTATATCTTAAAATTTCCACTACCTGCTCCGGGGTTTGACATACCGCCTGTGCAGCAGCATCGACTTCTTTCAGCGCATGAATCAGATCTGGATCATGCAAGGTAATAATGGCCTTACCCAGCGCAGAAGCAAAGCCGGCATCATACGCTGCATTCCACTGCCGGTATTTGTCGCCAAAGCGCACCACAACTATGTCGGCATTTTCAATCAGCGTGCGTGTACGTATGGCATTTAGCTTGGCACCCTTATGGTCATGCCAGAAATTATTTTCCTCCGCACCGAGAATCGCAACACCACAGTCATCACTTTTAGCATGATCAGTCACCGGGGCGACAAACTCGACATCGAGGCCCGCTGCCTGTGCCCCCTGTTTGATACGTTCACGCCAGTCAGTGTGGATTTCACCGGAGAGATAGACGTTCCAGGTTTTACTCATTGTTTTACGACCCGTTAACTTGATATGTGAGAAGAAAAAAAAGACAACCTCTCTGCCACTATGTTACCAGCCAGCGCGTGTGAATAACTGCCGGGAAATAAAATATAAATCACAGCAGTATATTTATCACCAGATCCTTGCCCGCACCTTTTTTCAGGTATACCGCGAGCGGCGCAAAAAAGAAATGACAGGATGATCAAGACAATTTTATTATTACTACCTTTTGTCCCCCCAGGTTTGTGAATTAGTTATCGAGGATTTCAGTGGTGCGCTTCCTCAGGTTTATTGGCTTAAACCTTCAGGGCGCACCCCAAGAGTACTTCCTC
>CBDUOW010000465.1:0-1748 GCA_965368945.1 uncultured Gammaproteobacteria bacterium | reverse complement strand
GGGCGGTTTTGCCGGAGCCAACAGGACCACCGACACCAATGCGCAAGGGTTGTTTGTAGTCGTTCATATTCGGTTACTCCATTCAGGATCGGAACAGTCGGGTGTATTGGGTTTCATGCCGGCTGCTCGCGATTGCCAGGGCCGGGGCAGAGGCGCCCATGTCCTCATCCGGCAGTGCGAGTCCGCGCTGCACCGCACGGTTGGTGACGTCACCCAGCTGGTGCAGGATGCGTTGCCCTGCGGTCTGGCCCAGCGGGATCAGTTTGACACCGGCCAGTGCCAGGTTTTCCAGCCAGGCCCAGGCAAAACCCTGGGCGGCCTGCGGCAGCGGGATTTGCCAGGCGACAGACGCGAGAGCAAAGCCGGCAGTCTGGCAATTGCTTAGTGAGTTGCGCCATGCAGCTGCGCGGGGGATGCCCAGATCCACCAGCAGACTGGTCAGGGCACGGCCGCGGTTGTGTTCCTCGTCGCGCAACTCGCGGGTCTCGCGACTGGCCAGCAACCAGTCGGACCAGCGGGTGAGTTCGTTCGCATCGCCCTGTTCACAGGCGTGGTAAAGACGCACCAGCACCGGGATTTCCACCTGCGCAAGATTCGTTTCGATGAGATCCGCAAGCCAGTCGGTGAGATCTTGTTGATTACTAATCCAGCTACATTCCACCGCCCACTCGATACCCTGGGAATAGGTAAATCCGCCGATGGGCAGCGTGCCGCTACAGAGTTGCAGCAGACGCAGTAGGGCGGTGTCGGAACTGACGCTCACTGATCAGGACTTTATCTTGAGCTTATCCAAAAGGCGGCGCGGCATGCGTTTTACAGTTGCAACAACAATAGCAAACACAGCCAGCGGCCACAGGTGTTCGGGACTCGACAGGATGTGTTGCAAGTTGGTCATGATACTGTGGCTGTCATTACCGTGAGCCATTGCCAGGCCGGGCAGTGTTGCGAGTAAGGTAAGAGTGATGATGTGTTTCATCTTGTTGCTCCGTGGTTGGAATCAGTGATGGTGATGATGATCATGGTTGTGATCGTGCTGATGATGCCCGTGGCCATGGCCGTCGGCGCTGCCACCATAAGCTCCGGGCTCGGGCTCAAAGGGCGCTTGTTCAACGGCCACCTCCAGTCCCAGCCCGCGCAGCATGTCATCCAACACATGATCATGCGGGTAACGCAGCATACCGGGCAAGATCTGGATCGACATATGACGGTTACCCAGGTGGTAGCAGGCACGTGCCAGCAGTAATGGGTCGTCGTGGCGCACGGTGGAGAGGGTCTCGTCGCCGGCGCGTACCAGTATGATGATGCCGTCATCGCTGGACAGTAGTTCGCCGTCCTTCAGGGTGGTGCCGCGTTCCAGGAACAGTCCGGCGTCACGACCATCGTCCAGGGTGACGCGCAGCCGGCTTTTGATTCGGCTGTGCAACGGTAACGTGACGGTGGCATCCGGTGTGTTAGGGGCGGTGATCTTTTTAGTCAGTCGGATCATGGTCGTCTACCTTTTAAAATAGGTAATAGCGTTGGGCCATCGGTAATTCTGTGGCGGGTTCGCAGGTCAGCAGTTTACCGTCGGCCTTTACCTCGTAGGTTTGCGGGTTGACTTCGATCCTGGGCTGGTAGTCATTCAACACCATGTCGGACTTGGTCACGCCACGACATTGTTGCACCGTGCCGATTAGTCCTTTCAGGCCCAGTTGGCCGACGATATCCGCTTCGGCTGCGGCCTGGGAGATAAAGGTCATGCGGGTTGC
>CBDUOW010000464.1:0-1751 GCA_965368945.1 uncultured Gammaproteobacteria bacterium | reverse complement strand
AGATTGATCGTGGCGGAAATTGTCATTATTTTGCTCGTCAGCGGCCTAATCGGTGTAAGCCTGTTATATATCGTGCAGGCCAATGCGGAAACTCTGGTTAGAATGTTAATATTTAGCTAATAATATTCTTGTGTTGCTTAAGTATGAATAAGATATTTCAGGTGTTGTTGATAACTATACTGCTACTTGGCAGTATGGTGGCAACGGCTGCGGATAAATTAACAGTCTATTCAGTCAATTATCCTCTGACGTATTTCGCTGAACGCATTGGTGGGGAACATGTCGAGGCTGTTTTCCCCGTTCCACACGATGTAGATCCGGCCTTTTGGGAACCTGCTGCAAAGGATATAGCAACTTTCCAGCAAGCTGATGTAATTTTGTTAAACGGGGCAGGGTATGCCAGGTGGCTCAAGCGTGCCAGCCTGCCACGACGAAAACTGGTCAATACCTCTGCTGCATTTAAGAAAGACTATATCAGTGTTACGGGAACGGCTACTCACCAACATGGTCCGGGCGGCGATCATTCCCATGCCGGTACAGCATTTACCACCTGGCTGGATTTTAGCCAGGCCATTCAACAAGCTAAAGCGATTCAATTAGCACTTGAAAAACGCCGTCCTGAATATGCGGATGTATTCAGACGAAATTATGCTGTGCTGGAAACAGAACTCGATAACCTGGATAAGAAAATCATGGAACTTATGACACGAGATCCCGACAAGTTGTTCGTTGCTTCACACCCGGTTTATCAATATTTTGCGCGACGCTATCAGCTTAATCTCAAAAGTGTGATGTGGGAGCCGGATGTTGTTCCCGAGAAATATCAGTGGAGCGAGTTGAGGCAGTTATTACGTCATCACCCTGCCAAATGGATGATCTGGGAAGGGATGCCGGATGAACAGTCTGTTACTGGCCTGAAGGAATCCGGAATAAACAGCCTGGTATTCAGTCCCTGCGCTAATGTACCGAATGAGGGTGATTTTATGTCAGTAATGACAGAGAATATGCTGCAACTTGAGAAGGCATATATACACAACAAATAAGTCATATTGAGTAAAAAACCTGACTAATTCAGGAGATAACAATGACTAATTCGGATCAGAAAATCAGACTAAACGATGTTGCTGAAATAATACTCGGTGCTGTACTTATCGGTTTTCCGGTCGCGGTGACAGAGGAAGTCTGGACAATAAGTGAGCAATTACCCTTAGGTCGTGTCCTGTATATATGCCTGGGATCAATTGCTATTCTCGCCTGGTTTGTGTTCCATGTTTTTTATCATGGCACGCTCAAGGGAACTGTGAGTCAATTTATATTTCGTGTACTTATTGCCTATGGAATCACCCTGTTTGCTGTCGGCTCAATCTTGTTTGCAATCGATCATCTGCCATTATTTACCGATCCCATTGTGGCGATCAAGCGGATGATTATTGTCGCGTTACCAGCCAGCTTCGCAGCTACCGTCATTGACAGCATTCACAAATAACTAATTGAACCCAATAGGGAAATATAGATCCGATAATAATTCAGTTAACTATCGGCCAACCTCATCTTTTTTGTAGTATTCGATTTTATTAAGGGCTGACTCAAGTCAGCCCTTTTCCCATCTTTCTAGCCCATAACACCCTTCACAAGATCAATGCCTTACGAGGCCTCGATTCCTGAGGACAAGTCATTGTCGCCTGGGGACAAGCCCAAGGGGGTCCCTTGGGATTACCCTTTGATTCAAGTTAACCACAGGACCAGAGGAG
>CBDUOW010000463.1:0-1756 GCA_965368945.1 uncultured Gammaproteobacteria bacterium | reverse complement strand
CGCGCACTCTTGCCTGGGCGGGTGCTGAGCCGGTGTATCAATTGCCGGTGAAATATTAAACTGGCTTTAGAAATATTCTAATTAATCCTGGTGTGATTGGGTTTGAAGGCAATGCCGACGGATCACGTTATACTGCTGGTATGACGGATACTACTCATCCTTCTCCCGCCATGGACATGATTCTGTCCGGGGTGGATTTACTGCGGGAAGGCAGCCTGTGGCCTTCCGATGAGTATGATGAACAGGTCAGGCATCTGCGCGGTCATACTGGAAAATCAATCTACATAGTTGAAATCAAGATTACCGATATCAATCTTGCCGTCACCATGCAGGGCAGAGCAGTCATCCTGCTTGATGTGATTGCCTTTCCGGCCCCCGATCCCGAACGGCGGCTGTATCCCCACATGTTATTACTGAATGACGGTCGTGGTTTGAACCTGGGACGGGTCGCACGAATTACCACTGGACGTGCCTTCGACCCCTCACCGGAAGATATCCTGTTCCAGGAGCATCAATTATTAAAGAGCCTGTTATTTCATGAACGCAGGTTGTCCGATGAATCTGTCGCACAAGTATCGAAATTACAGTTGGCCCGTGTTTTAGGCAGTCAGCTCAAGCAGATTACGGAAGACTGAGCGACGTCACTTCAGATCTGTTGTTGTATTCCTGTTCAACTGAGGTATCACAATAAAATAATCACAATTTGTCTAATTTTGGTTCAACCGCTTAGAATATGTGTCCAATACAGTGCAATCCCGCAAATTTGTGAAAACCAATTATCGCTATAAGCCCATGAATTATATGAAATCCCGGTTTTGGCATTGTTTTTGCTCTAACAATTCTGTCATGTGTCATTATTGATCGCTGGACTATTAGCAATGAAGCTCAAAGTAATGGTGATTGATGAAAGCGCAGGACGTGCAGCTTTACTGGAACGTGCGTTAACGGATGCGGGCTATGAAATCATTGCGCGTGTCGAGCATGGTGTGAATTTGTTGGAGCGTGTTAATGAAGTAAAACCCGACGTCATTATCATTGATATGGAAATGCCGGACCGGGATACGCTGGAACAGTTATATACCATTAATCAGGACCAACCGCGACCGATTGTCATGTTTGCTGATAACAGTGAAAGTGACGTGATTGAGGCGGCGGTAAAAGCCGGGGTGAGTGCTTACGTGGTAGATGGACTGAATACAGAGCGGGTCAAGCCAATTATGGATGTGGCAATCGCCCGCTTCAGGGAATTCCAGGCGCTGCGCGAGGAACTTGAACAGACAAAGAGTACGCTAGCCGATCGTAAGGTGATTGATAAAGCCAAGGGCATCATTATGAAACAACGTGGTATGGATGAAGCCGAAGCCTATAAATCACTGCGAAAGATGGCGATGGACAGTAACAAGCGGATATCCGAGATCGCCAAAGATGTCATAGCGATTGCGGAATTGCTTGGTTCCTGAAGTAAGCTGAGAAACTGATTTTATTATGCTGCTAAAGAAGGCAGCAAATTAAGGCAGCATAGCGCTGTCGATGGACAACGGCGTCCAATGCTTGTTTTGCAAGTGTTGGACGCCTTTTTGATCTAAAGCATAACAATTATCCAATAGGGTTCCGTGGAGTCCAATTTCTAAGCAGTTTGTATAGAAAGAGATAAAAGAAATGACACCTGAAAGAATTGCCCTCGTAAAATCCAGTTGGGTTAATGTGGCACCCATTTCTGAACAGGCCGCTGAGTTGTTTTATGGCAAGTTGTTCG
>CBDUOW010000462.1:0-1759 GCA_965368945.1 uncultured Gammaproteobacteria bacterium | reverse complement strand
CACCGCTTTACCAGGGACCTGGAAAGCCACGTGCGGCGTGCCGATATCCTCGTAGTGGCGGTCGGCAAGCCGGGCATCGTTAAAGGGGAATGGATCAAGCCGGGTGCCGTGGTTATCGATGTGGGCATCAACCGCAATGCCGAGGGCAAACTCATCGGCGATATCGAATTCGAGGAAGCAAGCCAACACGCCGGCTGGATCACCCCGGTGCCCGGTGGCGTGGGCCCCATGACCGTCGCCACCCTGCTGCAGAACACGGTGGACGCCGCTGATCAGTTTCATGACCAGTTAGGAACTGCCAGCGCCACCGGCTGACCCTCAGGGCTTACTGGGGTAGAAGATACTTACCGGCTTCGGCCTGTAGATCCCCGAAGCACGCCTGATACTCGGCACTGGCCATGATGCTCTTGGGATCCCCCAGGGCCGCGTCAATTTCATCTTCATCCAGGAGTATATTCACCTCCCTTCCCTCCAGCTGGCCGGTACAGCGTTCAATAATGCGATAACCGGATGCATCAAAAGTGCGAAAGGCGTGAAGCTGATGGTGATAGCGATGCAGGCTGATCAGGGTTTGGGTCGGGGCATTGCGGTAAGTGGGAAGATACGCGGCGGTGTAATCGCGAATGACCCGCCCCTGATCGTCATGGATAAACACTTCAATACTGTGGAGCACATTCTCTTGCGCTTTTTCCCACTGTACTTTGCTGATCAGGCGCTCACCGATGTAAAACCGCTCCTCACGGTAAAACTCCGGCATCCCGGCATATCCGCCAATACGGGTCTTCGTGCTAACGCCGTCTACCTGGCTCAGTTTCTGATGCAACTGGTAAACATTATCGGCAAAAGCATTCCAGCTGCGAACATGCTGGTTGTCTTCTTTCATGGGCTCGGTGGCGTGCCCCGTTCCCATGAGTAACAAGCCCAACAGGCTGACACTCCTCCACATAATCCGCTCCTCATTTTTATGGTTTTCTCGTCAGCAGGCCGATTCTTGTGTCGTTATTGTGACCTGACTGAGGGCAACGGGTTCATTCCCGCCGCCAGGTGGTCCCACCAGCGCCATCTTCCAGAATGACGCCCTGGGCTTTCAATTCATCCCGAATCCGGTCGCTTTCCGCCCAGTCTTTATTTTGCCGGGCTGTTGTGCGTTGTTCGATCAGCGCATCAATCTCGGCATCTTCCAGCCCGCCCGTTGCACCCCCACGCAGGTAATCTTCGGGGCTGCGTTCGAGTAAACCCAGCATCCCGCCCAGGGTAGTTAATATCCTGGCATGGTGGCGAGCCTTGTCGGGAGCACTGTCGCGTTGTTTGTTCACTTCGCGCGCCAGCTCAAACAAGACCGCCAGCGCCTCGGAGGTATTGAAATCATCCTGCATGGCCGCATGGAAGCGCTGCACATAGGAGTCATCTTGCTCGATGATTTCGTCGGTCGTCTCAATACCCCGCAAGGCGGTATACAGGGTAGTCAAGGCGCCCTTGGCGTTTTCCAGGTGCACATCGGAGTAATTCAGCGGACTGCGATAATGGCTGGTGAGAATGAAATAGCGCAGCACTTCCGGATCGTATTTCGCCGTCACTTCGCGAATCGTAAAGAAGTTACCCAGTGATTTGGACATCTTCTCCTCGTCCACCCGCACGAAACCATTGTGCATCCAGACATTGACGAAGGCTTCACCGGTAGCCGCTTCGGACTGGGCGATCTCATTCTCATGATGGGGAAACTGCAGATCCAGCCCGCCGCCGTGAATATCAAAATGAT
>CBDUOW010000461.1:0-1765 GCA_965368945.1 uncultured Gammaproteobacteria bacterium | reverse complement strand
CGGTATCCAGGTCGACGCGCACACCGTCTTTGGCCAGATGAACCGTTGCACCGGGAATGCCGGGAGTTCCTTCAACGATTTCCTTGAGTGAAATCGTTAATTCCACCAGGGTATTCTCGGTCTTGCCGGTCATGACACTTTTGACTTTTTCAAACGACCCGATGTCGATTTTACTTATGGTTAATAGCATTACCAGGAAAACGCACAGGATCACCATCAAGTCGCCGAAGCTGATGTAGAAGGCGTCCAGGCCCTCGTCATCGTTATCTACTGTTAACTGATCCAGGTTCATATTTCCATATCCAGCTTCTTGTTCATATTCATCGCATCCAGCTGACGTTCTTCCCTTTTGAGCATGACGCTGACTCTGTTCATGAGCAGCTTGTGGGTTTCGACATACATGCTGTTATGATGTTCAAGCCGGCCGGCAAGCGGGGTAAACACCAGCGAGCCCAGTATTGAGCCAAATGCAGTGGTCATTAATGCCAGTGACATCGCGGGTCCGATTTTTGTAGGATCCTCCAGAGACTGAAGCACTTCGATAAGGCCAATAACCGTACCAAGCAGCCCCAGCGCCGGTGCAATCTTTGATCCCTTGTTGAGCAGAGAAACGGCTATCTTGCGCACCATAAATATAGTGGCAATTCTGTTGCTGACAAAGTCTTCTATTTCCTCGTAGAAGAGTTTCTCTTTAATCATATAGATGATGTCGTTGAGCAACTCGCCGGTAATCTCCTTGCCATCCCGCATATCCAGAATACTGCTGCCCTTGATTATTGCTTCATCCAGCTCTTCCATGACCGGGTTGAGATACTTGACCGGATTGGCAATAAAGGACCGAACTACCAGTACGAAAGTCTGCAGGAAAGTTTCCAAATCAAACTGAAACAAGAGAATGCCAATGGTGCCGCCAACCACAAAGAAAAAACTGCGGAAATCGTTGAACAGAATAATGTTATCCGAACCGATCCCGAGCCCGGCATCGAGCCCGACAGCAGAAATCAGAACTGCTATCAGTAATCCGACACTGAAAAATACAGTGACCGGATCAAACCGTTTCCTTGAGACACTAAGATATTTCTTTTCTTTCAAGCCATTCATGTGTTTATCTCTAACTTATGTTAATCATCATCACTTGCTGTTACAGCGACCAACTGGTTACGGGCAATATCATGCACAATAAACTGCTCACGAATCCGATTTGTAAATTGACCGGGATTTGTTGACTCCAGAACTGAAAACCGCACTACATAGCCATCGGCAATGGAAATCACCACCTTCATACCTCGACTTAACATTCTAATGGTTTCCGCTTCCATGGCATTGACGGCCTTGATTTGAAATTCGTTACGTTTGGAATCGCGCGCCTTGAACGAGTCGCCTTCAACATATAACAGCTCCGCGGTACGTTTCTCGATGCTCCCGAGTTCTTCATTATCGAAAAATATAATACCAAGTGGCAGGTCTTCCCCTGCATCGAAAATGACAAGGCAGCGAGCCTGAAAATCCGGCACGCGGTCGAGCATATGCGTGGGAATTTCGATCACTTTTCGGTAGCACTTGACCTTGACCATTCTCTGCTTAAGATTAACGTGCTCCACCCGACATATTTTGGCGTTATCAGGCAATACCCGCTGTGAATCCAGCGCCCTGGATGCCCGGCTCAATGATTTTTGTTCCCGACTTAATTGAAGTGTTAATGCGCTAACCTGTTCCTGGAGTTCTCTATTATCTGCCTTGAGCTCGGCGAGTTCCGCTTTCAGAT
>CBDUOW010000460.1:0-1765 GCA_965368945.1 uncultured Gammaproteobacteria bacterium | reverse complement strand
TCGGTATGACCGGTAAAGGGGAGCCCGGCATCATTGATAACACCCTTGTGCACCGGACCGGTAACCAGCGCGGCAAATTCCCCCGCCTGGCAGCCACTTACCGCCCGGCGCAGGCAGGCCAATACATAGGTGGCATTCGCGGGGTCCAACTGGCCGGCGGTTGCCGGGCCTGGCAGGGATTCCGGTACGATTGCAAGATGACCCACGGGTGCCACTGCAGACTGCTGCGACGGATCATGGGGCATCAGGGTTAGCGGTAGATCCAGTTGCCGGGCCCGTTGCTGTAACAGCCCGGGATCCGCGATAGCGACCAGTTGCTGGGTCTGGGGTTGCTGCACCAGCTGAATGAGCAGATCCGCACCAATTCCGGCGGGCTCACCCGGTGTAATCGCAATGCGTTGAGGGGCGGAGCTCACTGGTTCAGGCGATATTCCACGTAGGCTTCACTACGCATTTCACGCAGCCAGTTCTCGACTGCCTCTTCGGTCTTGCGTCGGCCAATCATCTGGCGCGCCTGTGCGCGTTCAAATTGCTGGGTGTTGTCCTGTTGGCGACGCGACATGACTTGAACGATATGCCAGCCAAACTGGCTCTCAAATGGTTGGCTGATTTGGCCCGGTTGCAGTCTGTTCATCTGCTCCTCGAATTCGGGCACCATCACCCCCGGGTTGACCCAACCCAGACTGCCACCCTCTACGGCCGAGGCCGTGTCATCGGAACTGGCACGGGCCAGTTGGCCGAAATCGGCTCCACCCTCAATCCGTTCATACAGCCGCGTTATGCGCTGTTTTGCTTCTGCATTGGAGGTAACCTCATTGGGGCGAATCAGAATGTGCCGCGCCAGGGTTTGTTGTACCGTGTGTTGCTGTACGTTACTGCGCCGATCCAGCAGCTTGATGATATGAAAACCGCTGGGGCTGCGGATAAGCTCACTCATCTGGCCAACCTGCATACGGATCACGTTTTCGCTGAAGAGGGTGGGCAGTTGACCTGCCTTGCGCCAGCCCAGATCGCCCCCTTCCAGGGCCTTTTGGCCATTGGACACGGCAATGGCGGTTTCGGCGAAATCAGCACCCAGGCGTAACTGGGCCAGAACCGTTTCAGCCCGTTCCTTGGCAGCCCGGATCTGGTCGGGGCTGGCGGCTTCGGGCACGGCGATGAGAATATGGGCAAGGTGGAATTCATCCTTACTAGCCCCACGACTTGCATTGCTAATCAAATAGTTATCGACTTCCTGCTCGGTCACAGTGACACGGTTTTCCACCCGCCGCTTGCGTAATTGGCTAATGGTAATGTCTTTTTTAATGTTCTGCCGAAAGTCGGCGAACTCATAGCCTTCGCGCGCCAGTACCTCGCGGAACTGGTCGAGGGTAAACTTGTTTTCCTGGGCGATATTGCTGATGACCTTGTTGATGGTTTCATCATCGACACGAATACCGACCTGATCAGCCAACTGCAGCTGCAGGCGCTCGATAATCAACTGTTCCAGGATCTGCTTGCGCAGGACATCGTCCGGCGGCAACTTCGCCTGTCGTTGCTGTATCTGTTGCTTGATCAGCCGCATGCGATTTTCCAGCTCGGCATAGGTGATGACATCGTCATTGGCTACGGCGACGATATGGTCGATTTCGATTACCACCGGCTTGGTGGCGTGGGTTTGGGCCAGGGCTGTGCTGAACACAGGTAAGCAACACAGCAAAATCCAGCGAAACACAGACATCATGGGACTTCCAGCGAATATTCAGGGGCGCCAAGCATACCATGA
>CBDUOW010000459.1:0-1766 GCA_965368945.1 uncultured Gammaproteobacteria bacterium | reverse complement strand
GGTTCATTTCCGCAAGCGGCCAACAGGGTCGCAGCCGCGGCCGCGATCAGGAGTTTGATTTTCATTGGGGAATTATTCACTGGCCCATGGGGTCGAAGATTGTAACAATAGTAAGACGGTACGGTGCAAGGAGAAGACCATGAATGACACCAACCCTCCGGCAGATCATGTTTTTGTTGATGACAAAGAGCCGGGAAAACCCATCGAGGAGAACCTGAAGTCGCGCGCCACGTGGACGCGGTTTCTGTTCATGTTGATCAGTTACGTCCTGATCAGTCTCGCGAGTATTGTCGGCTCATTCATTGTGGTCTTCGGTTTCCTCTGGGTCCTGTTCACCGGTGAGGTCAATCGTGAGCTTCGTGGAGTGGGGCAGAGCCTCGCCGCCTATATCTACGAGAATATTCGCTACCTGACGTTCAACACGGACGACCGTCCTTTCCCGTTCGGCAGCAAGTGGCCGGACAGCGGAACGGACGAGGACTAGATCAGACTGATAATTCGCGCTGGCCCGGTTGCCAGTGCGTTAAATTAATGTGCGCGCCGCCCATGCCGAGGGCGCGTACCCAGCGGGCGGCTGCATCCAGCGTGACCCAGGTTCTCACTTTGCCCTTGCGGGTTTCCGCCGTGATCGGGCCGTTGGGTGTCTTCGCCTCCACGTGAAAGCGCGCGCCGCTGGCAATGATGTTGATGTTCTTGATGGCACCGGCGGCGACCATCGCTTTCAACATGCGTTCATCCATTTGGGTTCCCCGGGAAAAGGTCGTTCTGTTCTGGGATCGTGATGCCAGCTTCGCCGCAATGGCGGCGAATCAACATCTCAACCATGTTCGCTACGCTCCGGTGCTCACGCGCCGCGGCCTCGCGCACGGCTTCCTTGAGGCCGGGCTCGATTCGCAGGTTCAACGTGGATACCTTGGTTTTTGCCATGCGTTACATTGTATATTAAATAAAACGGAAATGTAACGCACTTTGCACGTAGGTCGCGACGCATAGCGAGTGCGCTGCCCAAGGAGGGCTATACTGCGCTTGTCCGGACCTCAGCTGCGGTTTGCAGGGGGAGGTCAGTAATGGAACAAACCAAATCGATAATGTGCATGTTCTTGGGTGTCAGCTCAGTTTCGCTGATTGTATTTACGCTGCTGGCCATCGTGCTGGGGCGGATTAAGGTCTAGTGAAAGGCGCGAAGGGTGTTATGCGGTTAGAGAGTATTAACGTGGGCAGAGTGGAGACCATTGCCCATGGCAACAAGACCTTCGAAACAGGAATCTGCAAGTACCCGACGGAAGGTCCTGTGCGCGTGCAAGCGCTGGGGCTCCCTGGCGACGCGATCATTGCGACCGAGCATCACGGTGGTGCCGACCAGGCGATTTATGCGTACAGCACCGATGACTACGACTGGTGGGCCACAGAAGCCGGGCTTGACTGGTTTCCTGGGCTGTTCGGCGAAAACCTGACAATTCGCGATTTGCCCACCGATATGAACATTGGAGATCGTCTGTTGATCGGGGAGGTCGTGCTGGAGGCCACTGCGCCAAGAATTCCCTGCGACACACTGGCCGCGCGTATTGAAGACCGTGGTTTTGGCATGGCGTTCCGCAAAGCTGAGAGACCCGGCATCTATTTCCGGGTTCTGAACGAAGGTGAGATCCAGTCGGGCGACGTTGTCACATTGGTCGAGAGCGCTGAATTCAATGTGTCGATACTCGATCTGTTCCGCCATAAGTACCGGCTTCAGCACGAACCAGAAGAGCTGCGGCGACTGTTGG
>CBDUOW010000458.1:0-1775 GCA_965368945.1 uncultured Gammaproteobacteria bacterium | reverse complement strand
GCCGAGTACAAGCTCAAGGTGGATCCCGAGCAGCGCTTCAACCCCGGCAAGCTGCAGCTGGGTTCGGGGCTGGACAATGCCTATACCCCGTCTCTACGCCTGGTGGAACAGGAAGCCTTGATCCTGGAAGCGAGCGAGCTGGGTAGCCTCAACACCATGGTGAAGGACTGCTTGCGTTGCGGTAAGTGCAAACCGGTGTGTAATACCCATATACCGCGCGCTAACCTGTTGTACTCGCCGCGCAACAAGATCCTGGCGACCGGTCTGATTATCGAAGCCTTCCTGTACGAGGAACAGACACGCCGTGGTATCTCCATTCGGCACTTCGATGAAATGAACGATGTCGCCGATCATTGCACCGTGTGTCACAAGTGTCTGAGTCCCTGTCCGGTCAACATCGACTTCGGCGATGTGTCCATTACCATGCGCAGCATCCTGCGGGCGCGCGGGCGCAAAAGCCTCAATCCCGGCACCCGCCTGTCGATGGCGTTTCTCAATATCACCGATCCGGCGAGCATCAAGCTGTTCCGCAAAGTGTTTATCGACTGGGGCTATCGCGCCCAGCGATTCGGCTATCAGACGCTGAAACGCTTCAAGTGGTTTCACAAGCGCTGTGCCCCGGCGGCGACCACCGGCAAGCCGAAAGTGATTGAGCAGGTGGTGCAGTTTGTTAGTAAACCCTTACCATCGCATTTGCCGCCTCGTACCATGCGGGCGCAACTGGGGGTGGAAGATGAAAAGGTGGTGCCGATCCTGCGCGATCCGCAAAAGGTCAATGAGCACTCCGATGCAGTGTTTTATTTTCCCGGTTGCGGTTCCGAGCGACTGTTCAGCCAGGTGGGGATGGCGACCCTGGCGATGCTGTATGAAACCGGCGCACAAACCGTGTTACCGCCGGGATACCTGTGCTGTGGTTACCCGCAATCTGCCGGGGGCGACAGCGTCAAGGGCACCCAGATCTCGGTCGATAACCAGGTGTTGTTCCATCGTGTGGCCAATACCCTGAACTACATGGACATCAAGACCGTGATTGTCTCCTGCGGCACCTGCATGGATCAGTTACAGCAATACCAGTTTGATCGCATCTTCCCCGGCTGTCGTCTGCTCGACATTCATGAGTACCTGATGGAGAAGGACGTGAAACTGGAAGGTGTTAGCGGCCGCCAGTATTTGTATCACGATCCCTGTCATACACCGATGAAAACCCATAACCCGGTTAAGGTGGCGACGCAACTCATGGGCCAGGATGTGACTTTGTCGGATCGGTGTTGTGGCGAGGCGGGAACCCTGGCCATCAGTCGGCCGGATATTGCGGCCCAGGTGCGGTTTCGTAAGCAAGAGGAACTACAAGCCGGTATTACTCAACTTACCGGTGAGCCCGTGGCCAAACCGGGCGAGGTAAAAATTCTCACTTCCTGTCCGGCTTGCCAGCAAGGGCTGGAGCGCTATCGCGATGACACGGGTCTGGAAACGGATTACATCGTGGTGGAAATCGCCAACAGTTTACTGGGTGACAACTGGCAGGCTGGCTTTGTCGACAAGATCAGGCACGGTGGGGTGGAGCGGGTGTTGTTATAAGTTGCCGGGTGGAGTTACACCGCTGGTCAGCGGAAACGCGTGCAGGGTTGTTTGTTACAGATCAGATATCATTCAACAGCACACGGCGGTGCGGACGATCTGGCTACAAGATAGGCACATTCTGTGAAGGTATTCTAACCATGCAACCCTGATCTTTCCGTCAGGTGAAGGTCTGCCAAAGAGTTGGAGTAATCCCC
>CBDUOW010000457.1:0-1777 GCA_965368945.1 uncultured Gammaproteobacteria bacterium | reverse complement strand
AATTTTTCCACCGCACGGATTAAACCCAGGTTACCTTCCTCGATGAGATCCAGCAACGCCAGGCCGCGATTGAGATAGCGTCGGGCAATTTTCACCACCAGGCGAAGATTACATTCGATCATTTTCTTGCGGGCGGCTTCGTCACCTTTTAACGCCAGGCGGGAATAATGCTTTTCCTCATCTGCGGTGAGTAGTGGGGAAAACCCGATCTCGCTCAGGTACAGGCGGGTGGCATCCAGTTGACCATCAGGGATGGCGCCGGCTTCATACCGAACCTCTTGTTCTTCAACAACATCCTCTTCTTCAGCGACGTCCTCCTCAACGGAATCATCCTTATCCTCGATCAGGGTCTCCTCCTCATCCACATCCGTGTCCGTCGGAGGTACAACTTCCACCTCAACGGATTCCATCAGGCTCTCGCTCTTACTGTCCGTCTCACGTTGATCCATGCTCATCAACCACCCCTTATGACCCCTTTTTTGGCAAATATTTTAGTGGATTCGACGGCTTGCCATTACGTCGAATCTCGAAATGGAGCATCACGCGATCTGTGCCACTGTTACCCATATCGGCAATTCGCTGGCCAGACTTAACTTTATCTTTTTCTTTTACCCGGACCTTTTGGGTATGCGCATAGGCACTAAAATAGGTCTCGTTGTGTTGGATGATGACTAGATTACCGTATCCACGCAGTCCATTGCCACTATAAACGACCTTTCCACTGGCCGCGGCAATGACGGGCTGGCCGCGTTTACCGCTGATATCAATTCCCTGCCGCGTGGGATCACCGGCAACGAAGCGGCTGACCACCTCACCTTGTGTGGGCCAGCGCCATTTGGGGGAGCGGGCCGAGGTAGCACTCTTGCGAGAACGGCTGGATTTACGGGAAGAGGATTTTGTTGACGTTTCGCTCGAGTCAGCAACACCCTGGCTACCGGGTGGACGCACACGCAGTTTTTGGCCCGGATAAATGGTGTAGGACCGGGGAACATCATTCCACTTGGCAACGGTGCGATAGTCATGGCCATATTGCCAGGCAATGGAGTACAGGGTCTCGCCCTTTCGTACCGTGTGGTAGGTAATGGTGGTGTTTTTCGGGGGTCGCGGATCACTGTAGTCGGCTTCGCTGGAATCGCCCCCCCGGGAATAACCCTCACCGTAATCAACAAAACGGGTGCAACCTCCTGCTCCTGCGAGCAGAATTACCAGTCCAATTGAAACGACTCCACTACCCCGCATCAGTCACCCAGGAGAAAATATCCCACCACCACCACGATCACGAGCAGCCAGCCAATGCGATCGATGTATTGCTTCAAAATGGCTTCCATTTTTGAGCCACCCATGCGCATCAGCCAGGCTACCAGGAAAAAACGTGCGCCCCGTCCGACAAAAGAGGCAATCACAAACGGCAGAAACACCATCCCGACCACACCGGCGGTGATGGTAAAGATCTTATAAGGAATGGGCGAAAAGCCGGCCAGGAACACCACCCACACTCCCCACACGGCGAACCACTCACGGGCATCCAGATAACGGTTCCAGTAACCGGCACGGTGCAATAGCGGCTCGACCAGTTCAAATGCAAACATGCCGATCAGGTAGCCGGCGATCCCCCCCAGGACAGAGGCAACCGTGGTGACCAGCGCAAACTGCCAGGCCCGTTCGGGTTTGGCCAGCGTCATGGGGGCCAGCATCACATCCGGTGGCACGGGGAAGAATGATGACTCGGCAAAGCTCAGGCCCGCGAGGTAATAGGACGCGTGGCGATGCTCGGCCC
>CBDUOW010000456.1:0-1781 GCA_965368945.1 uncultured Gammaproteobacteria bacterium | reverse complement strand
ATCTACAAAGCGCGATTCAGCAAACCATTCCGCCAGCGTTGCCGTTTCGGCTTGCAACTGCTGCTTGAATTGCGCGTAGTCCTCGGCGCTGAAATTGCTGCTTTGGATCTCTTCGCCCATGCTCTATCCCTTGCTGGAATTACCGCTGTGTTTTCAATTGTAGATCCAACTCGGCTAAACGCTCGGGTGTGCCGATGTCATACCATCGCCCTGGATAGTGCTCACCACTCACCTGACCCGCTGCCATTGCATTTCTCAACAGGGGTGCCAGCGGCCGTATCCCCGGCTTAAGCCCGGCAAACAGTTGCGGATGATAAACCCCGATGCCGCTATAGGTCAGTTTCGACTCGCCTTCCGCCTGCAAACTTCCATTATTAAGACAAAAGTCACCCTGCGGATTATGTGGCGGGTTATCCACCATCACCAGGTGCGCCAGGCCATCAGGATGATGCGGCAAGCGTTGCAGTGGATAGTCACACCAGATGTCGCCATTGATAACGATGAAAGGCTCGGTTCCCAACCGTGCTAAAGCCTGAATGATACCTCCTGCCGTTTCCAATGCCTCGGGAATTTCCGGCGAATATTCAATCCGCAAACCATACCGATCGCCATTACCCAGGCGTGACTCGATTTGTTCTCCTAACCAGGCGTGATTAATGACGACCTCATTAACACCTGCTTGTTGTAAAGCAGCCAGATGATATTCAATCAATGCCTTACCTCCCACCTCAAGCAGCGGCTTGGGCGTACGATCAGTTAACGGTCGCATACGATCACCGCGACCGGCAGCAAGGACCATGGCTCTCATGAATACGCTTACCTCAGTACAATTTTAGCTGACCAATAAACCGAAACAGGCTAAGCCTTATCCAACGTCATGACGCGCTCTATCAATTCAATGAACGGCCTTAATACCGGGTAATCCTTGCCCACATCAATGACATACCCCAGGGTACGAGGAATATCCCCAAGATAAGCGGATTTTCCGTCCCGATAGTTCAGCCGGGCAAAGATGCCGCTGGCTTTAAGATGGCGTTGTATCCCCATTAGATCAAACCAGTTTAAAAACTGTGCCTCGCTGACATTCTCAAGCAAGCCCTCAGATCGCGCTTGCCGGTAATACTGGCTCACCCAGTTCTCTACCTGAGATCGTGGCCAGGCGATATAACAATCACGTAACAGCGATACCAGATCATAGGTAATCGGACCAATGACCGCATCCTGAAAATCGAGAATACCCGGATTGGGAGAACTCACCATCAGGTTACGGGAATGATAATCACGGTGCACAATCACACGGGGCTGTTGCAATGCATGATCCGCCAGATAGGCAAATGCCGCGTCAATGGTTGCGTTTTCACTCCCGGTTAATGGCAAACCCAGATGCCGCTCGAGATACCATTGGCGGAACAATTCCATTTCATTCATCAATAAACCACGATCATAAGGTGGCAAATCTGCCGCCCCATGTGCCTGCAATCTTAACAGTGCCTGTAGCGCATCCCCGTAAAGGTCTTCTACCGTGTCCGCATTCAATTCTGACAAATACACCCGATCACCCAGATCGGTCAGCAGGAGAAACCCCTGTTGCAAATCCTGGCGTAGCACGACCGGCACATGTAAGCCGATACCCGCCATCAGTGAGGAAACATGAATGAAGGGCTGGCAGTCCTCCTGTTCAGGAGGCGCATCCATAACGATTCGGCTCGTGGCATCATATTGAACGCGGAAATATCGACGAAAACTGGCATCGGCTGAAGCCGGGGCAATCTCATAGTCGT
>CBDUOW010000455.1:0-1787 GCA_965368945.1 uncultured Gammaproteobacteria bacterium | reverse complement strand
TTATTTTTGACAGCTTAGGCCGAGCCAATATTCTTGCTATTTTCCGGTCTCTTATACACAACCAGGTGTGCAGGAAAATCACAAATAAAGCTGCTCCCCCGCCCCAACTCGCTTTTGATACGCAATTTTCCCTGATTTTGTTGCATGGCATGTTTAACAATAGCCAGCCCCAGACCGGATCCGCCGGTTGCCCGGGAACGGGCCAGATCCACCCGATAGAATCGCTCTGTCAGTCGAGGCAGATGATGACTGGCAATACCCGTCCCGGTGTCATGCACCTCGAAGTGGGCGCCAGCCTCATCCGCATACCAGCAAATACGAATCCTGCCCTTGTCTGGCGTGTAGTTAATAGCATTGACCACAAGATTGGTGAAGATGCTATCCAGTTCTTTAGGATTTCCGCGCAACAGCACATTGTCATCGGCTTCCAGCCCTATAGCCTGGTTTTTATCGCCACTCAGCACCTCGGCCTGTTCTCGCAGGTTGACAAGCATGTGCGCCACATTCACGACTTCACGTTTGATAGTCGCGGGATCATTTTCCAGGCTGGACAATAACATCAGATCCTCGGTCAAATGCTGCATCCGCTGCGTCTGCTGGGACATCAGATTCAAGGCGTGCTGTAGTGTTGCCTGGTCCGGCGTGTGTTCCAGCAGGTTCTCGACGTAACCACTCAACACGGTCAGTGGCGTTCGCAGTTCATGGGAAATATTTGCCACGAAGTCACGCCGCATCTGTTCCACTTGTTTTATCAGGGTAACATCGCGAATCGTCACAAGCCGCTGGTTCTTTCCATAGGGAATAATCCGCACATTGAAAATTTGCTGATCATTTAGTGGTGAAGGGATTTCAACATCCGGATCATCCGTTTCGCCATGGATATAAGCGTTAAAGCGGGGATGCCGAATCAGGTTCCCCATGCGCTGTCCCACATCCTGTGGATACTTCAGTTGCAATAATTTCTGGGCGGCTTCATTCCACCATTCAATATCACCCTGTTCACGCAGTACGATTACCCCATATGGCAAGGCACCGGTCGTTTCGCGAAATCGGTTAAGGAATTTGACTAAACGTTTATTACGCTTGCGACTGCGTTGCTGCAGGCGGTAAATCCCATTGAACATTTCACCCCACAAGCCGCTGGCCTGGGGCGGCGGCGACTTCTTGCCCTTGTGCAACCAGCTCTCGATTTGCCTGAGATTGTAAAAATACCAACCCAGGAATCCAAGGGTATAGAGCAGTAACAGCAGGGTCAGATGACCCAGCATCAAGCCAAATATGGCCACCACAAGGCCGAACCAGAAAAACCGGGACAGTTCTTTGAACCAGGCGTTTTGCATGCGAAGTTAAACTTGTTTGGAAAACCGGTAACCGGCGCCGCGTACGGTCTGAACATGGCGATCATAGCCATACGGCTCCAGTGCCTTGCGTAAGCGCCGAATATGTACATCAACGGTACGATCTTCAATATAGACATTATCGCCCCAAACCTGATCAAGCAACTGATCCCGGCTATAAACCCGCTCAGGATGGGTCATAAAAAAGTTCAGCAGTCGGAATTCGGTCGGTCCCAGGTCCAGGGGTTTACCGTTAATACGCAGCCGGTGGCCGGCCGTATCGAGCTCCAGGCCATTGATTTCTATAACTTCGTTTTCCGGCTGAGTCTGGCTGCGCCGTAGTATCGCCTTGACCCGGGCCAGCAATTCCTGGGTCGAAAACGGTTTGGTGACGTAGTCATCGACACCCGCCTCAAAGCCTTTCAGCTTGCTCTCTTCCTCACCCCGGGC
>CBDUOW010000454.1:0-1788 GCA_965368945.1 uncultured Gammaproteobacteria bacterium | reverse complement strand
GGAACCAGGAGAACATCATCAAAAGTGAGGGCTTCTTGGGCGATTCGCAGCATGTCGTGGGTACCGGAGTTGGGGTAAATCGACGAATTATAAAGAGTTTTAATAGGCGGGTAAATGGCCGCCCCGCGGACCGGCGAAACGGTTGCCAAGCCCGCCGGCAGACAGCATAATGTTCGCACTGGCCAGCCTGCTGCGCCCGCATGCAGAAGCCGGCCGAAAAATACCAAAACAACAATTGCCTGACAGAACAGGCATGTAGTTACACCACCAACTTGAATAAGCGACATTTCCTGGAGGATTAGATGAAGAAGATCGCAATGCTAGCTGCCGCTGCCACATTACTACTGGGTGCCTGTGCCACGGCACCAACGAATACTAAAGAAGATGCCCAGGCTGCCATTGATATGGCGAAAGAACAAACAGCCATGGCCGCAAAAGTAAATTATGAATGGCGTGATACCGGCAAGATCATCAAACAAGCCGAAGAAGCCATGAAAAAAGAAGACTACGCTACCGCGGTCAAGCTGGCCAACAAGGCCAAGAACCAGAGCAGCAATGCACTTCTGCAGTATGAAGAACAGAAGAACGCCGGGCCACGCTTTAACTAATTCGGGCTGGACGTTAATTGATAAAAAGGCCGGGAATTCCCGGCCTTTTTTATCGCTGCGCGTTTCATCGTAGTAACCATAACGCTATCATCACCCCATGTCAGACGAATTTGATCCGGACACTCTCGCCGCCGAACGGGATATCTACAGCGTCAGCCGTCTGAACCGCGAAGTTCGCAGCCTGCTGGAGGGCAGCTTTCCGCTGATCTGGCTCGAGGGGGAACTGTCCAACCTGGCGCGGCCCGGTTCCGGCCACTGGTATTTCTCCCTCAAGGATGAAGCCGCGCAGGTACGCTGCGCCATGTTCCGCAACCGCAACATGCTGGTCAAAGGCAAACCGGAGAACGGCATGCAGGTGCTGGTGCGGGCGCGCATTGGCCTGTATGAGGCGCGGGGTGAGTACCAGCTCGTCATTGAACACCTGGAAGATGCCGGTGACGGCGCCCTGCGCCGCGCATTTGAAGCCCTTAAAGCCAAACTCGAGGCCGCCGGGCTGTTTGATATGGCCCACAAACAGCCTATCCCTGAATTACCGCGTTGCATCGGCGTGATCACCTCGCCGACCGGGGCCGCCATTCGCGACATTCTGACGACCCTGAAACGCCGCTTTCCCGGTATTCCGGTGATCGTCTATCCGGTACCGGTGCAGGGGGCGGAGGCCGGGGGCGAAATTGCCCGCATGATAAAACTGGCCGGCGAACGCGCCGAGTGCGATGTCCTGTTACTGGCCCGTGGTGGCGGCTCACTCGAAGACCTGTGGGCCTTCAATGAAGAAGTCGTGGCGCGTGCCATGTTTGACTGCCCGATTCCGATCGTCACCGGTGTCGGCCATGAGGTGGATGTCACCATTGCGGACTTTGTAGCCGACCAGCGGGCCCCGACCCCGACGGCGGCGGCGGAACTGGTCTCCCCCGATCAAGCGGAATGGCGCCTGCGCCTGCAGCAATTGCAGACCCGGTTGCGGCGCACCGTGGTTCGAAACCTTGAAAATCGGCAGCAACAGCTGCGTTATTTATCCACACGGCTGCCCCATCCCGGCCGGCGCGTGGAAGAACGGCTGCAACGCCTGGATGAACTGGAACTGCGCCGCAACCAGGCCATGCAACACAGCCTGCGTCACCGTGCTGCCGAGGTAAACATGTTGCAGCAACGCCTGCAAAAATTCTCGCCCCTGCAACGC
>CBDUOW010000453.1:0-1796 GCA_965368945.1 uncultured Gammaproteobacteria bacterium | reverse complement strand
TCGAAATTGAACGAGCCGACAAACATGGCTTTATGATCAAATGCCATGGTCTTGGCATGCAGGCTTGACTTGCTCAAACCGGGTAGCCAGGTAAAGTGTTTGCCCTGCTCTTTTTTGATTTGTTCATTCAATTCAAACAACTTCACACCACAACGCAGCAGCTGTTTTCGATGTCGCATATAACCCGTATGGACCGCAGCAACATCATTGGACACCAATGAATTGGTCAATATCCGCACGCGCACCCCTTGCTCACTCAGCTTACACAGGGCATCGGCACCCCGTTGGCCCGGGACAAAATACGGTGACACCAGAATGAATTCCTGGGTTGCCTGTTGGATATAGGGTGCCAGTTGAGAAATCAGTAGATCTTCCTGCCAGTCTTTGCTCTTGGTCATCTTTTCCGATGAGTCATGAATGACAATGGCTTTTGCAAAGCCAAACTGAGCCGTTTTATTCATCAGGGCCTTGGCAAAGTCGGAGTTTTCCAGCGCGTTGATATAAACCGAGGTTGATTTCTGCTGGTAAAACGCATCCATATCCTGGCGTAATTTATCAAGCCCCTCGTTCTCCGCCTCCGGCAACAAGGTGGTCATCGGGTAGGCATGTTGACTGTTCCAGTATTCATCGAACTCATTGGACACTTCCGGTACGACCGGTCCGATGGCCATCACATCCATATCCGCAAATGCCAGATTCGGATCGGCATCGAAGTATTCGTCACCGATATTTCTGCCACCCACAATCGTCGCCTGGTTGTCCACCGTGAAGGTTTTGCTATGCATGCGATGATTGACCGTGCTGAAGCGGGTAATGAACTGCAGGTTCTTGGAACGGCCGCGCACAAAGGGATTGAACAGACGGACTTCGAATGATGGATGAGAGTCCAGTGTCGACCATACATCATCGGCTTCTTCGCCATACATATCATCAACCAGTAGACGGACTCGCACGCCCCGGTCGGCCGCATCCAGTAGTTCATTGATCAGCAACCGGCCAACGGTGTCCTGATGAAACATGTAATACTGCACATCAATACTGCGCTCGGCCAGGCGCGCCAGCACTGCACGTCCTACAAAGGCGTCCAGTCCCTTACCCAGAAGGTGCATCCCAGACAAGCCCGGGTATTCCAGTAACTGAGGTTTGAATGCTTGTCCAAGACGGGTGGTTTCACCATTGGGAATAACCATTGATACCTCCCTTTCGCTGTTATCAGGCAGTCTGGTGATGATGCTCAGAAAAACCAACGCCAGGATAACAACAATGCCAAAAAGAATTATTTTTTTATGTTTCAAACTCGACTCCTCAAAACGGAATGATGTAGTTGATTATAGCCGGTGTACGCATAATAATCTGGCGAATAACATGCGAGGGTTTGCCTTTAGAGTTGTTTACGGTGGATGCAAACACCTGAATTTAAATAATATCAGTAGAGAAGTTTTTTAGTCCTGCACAATCACTCAGGATGCTTATGTTATTCTTTATTCTGTTTATTGTTCTTAATTGTGGTTGAAATTTTCTGTCGTTTTTGCTTTAAGCGTTTGTCTCGATTCAGAATAATTGTAACAAGCTTACTGACGACCCCTACAAAAACTCCAATACTCAATATCGCATACATGATTGTGAACAACTTGGAGAATGTTGTGGTTGGTACCAGATCACCGTAGCCAATGGTAGAGGTGGTCATGACACTAAAATAGAGTGAATCAACGACACTCCACCCTTCTACATGCCAGTAAAAATACGTCGCCCCGGCAAGCAGTGTCGTCAATAGAATCAGCAGCGCCCGGAACTCC
>CBDUOW010000452.1:0-1796 GCA_965368945.1 uncultured Gammaproteobacteria bacterium | reverse complement strand
ACCAGTCTTATCGCCATGCATGATCTGCAAGGAACCGGGCCCTATAAAAACTCCCGCAGCGGCAGCATCTATATTGTCAAACCTAAAATGCACGGTGCCGAGGAAGTTGCCTTTACCGACACAATGTTTGGATGCATCGAAGATGCCCTGGGACTGCCGCGGTTTACCATCAAGATGGGCATCATGGATGAAGAACGTCGCACTTCGTTAAACCTGAAAGAATGTATCCGTGCAGCTAAAGATCGGGTGGTGTTTATTAATACCGGCTTTCTGGATCGCACCGGTGATGAGATCCATACCAGCATGGAAGCCGGCCCGGTGGTTCGCAAAGGCGCAATGAAAGAGTCCGCCTGGATCAGCGCCTACGAGGACTCCAATGTGGATATCGGTCTGGCCTGTGGTCTACAGGGCAAAGCGCAGATCGGTAAAGGCATGTGGGCCATGCCGGATGAAATGCGCAACATGCTGGAGACGAAGATCAACCATCCGCTGGCCGGCGCCAACACCGCCTGGGTACCCTCACCCACCGCCGCAGTGTTGCACGCCCTGCATTATCACAAGGTCAACGTGTTCGAACGCCAAAATGAAATCAAACACCGCCCCCGCGCCAGTATCGATGACATGCTGACGTTGCCCCTGCTAGGGGACACCAGCCTGACGCTCGACGAAATCCAGCAGGAACTGGATAACAATACGCAGGGCATCCTGGGTTACGTGGTTCGCTGGATCAACCAGGGCATTGGCTGCTCCAAGGTGCCTGATATCCATGACATGGGACTGATGGAGGACCGCGCCACCTTGCGGATCTCCAGCCAGCATATCGCCAACTGGTTACGCCATGGTATCTGCACCCGGCAACAGGTCATGGACACCCTGCAGCGGATGGCCGCCCAGGTGGATCGCCAGAATAGCGGCGATCCGGGTTACCGCAATATGACCCCTGATTTCGAGGCCAGTGTGGCGTATCAGGCGGCCTGTGATCTCATCTTTAAAGGCGGTGAACAGCCCAATGGCTATACGGAACCCCTGCTCTACGCCCGTCGACGCGAAGCCAAGGCCAGTCAGGGATGTTGATATATTCGAGTGGAAATCAGGCCACGAAAGCTAATTAGTGGACTAAAATCATTGGTTAATGCAAGGCAAATTCTTACACTGGCTCAAGGGTGTTTCGGCTTACGATTCATATTGATGTAGATCATTCTTGCGTGGATCAGATGCCTCAACTTAGACAATAACCAACCGATAAAGTAAATTAGACACTATAATTTACTTTATTAGAAAACAGTAATATTCAATAATCAGACAGAACCAGGAGAATCAAGAATCAATGAAGACGGAAACCCGCTCCGTACTTTACGTTCGTTTGCCTTGTTGGAAGATTTACCCCGGTGGCGTCATCTACGTCGCTGATTACATTCATAAGCAACGACCTGATATTGATCAACACCTGCTGGATCTGGCTCTCGTGCCGCCAGCGAACAGAAAGCGCGTCCTCAAACAACGCCTGCGGGAAATGCAGCCGGACGTGGTTGCGTTCTCCTGGCGCAACATGCAGTCCTTCGGCCCTCACCCGGAAGATGACGCCCTCGACGTGGTCATGAACTTTGATCACTCACCAAAACTGTTCCGCAAACTCAAGGCAACCAAGAATGCCACGCGCATAATTTACGACTATGTCGCCAGTCGTTTGCGAAATTTCAGCTATATGAAAATGGTCCGCAAAATGCTGCCTGACACACGGGTCGTGGTCGGTGGCACGGCAATCTCCATCTTCGGTAAATATGTGGCCGAAAAAG
>CBDUOW010000451.1:0-1800 GCA_965368945.1 uncultured Gammaproteobacteria bacterium | reverse complement strand
TTCTATTTGCTTATTACCCTCGGCCCGCAAGGCCCGGTGGGTAGTTTGATGCAAAACCTGGGTGGCCAATCATTGGCATTTACCTTTACCGGTCTGGTAATTGGTTCCGTGATTTATTCGCTCCCATTCGTAGTGCAACCTCTCCAGACCGCATTTAGTGCAATTGGCCATCGTCCCCTGGAAGTGGCGGCAACGTTGCGCGCTTCACCTCTGGATCGGTTTTTTACCATTGCTGTTCCACTGGCCCGGCCGGGTTATCTTACTGCAACGGTTCTGGGCTTTGCCCATACAGTCGGTGAATTTGGCGTGGTGTTGATGATTGGAGGCAATATCCCGGGTGAAACCCGGGTCCTGTCCATCGCTATTTACGATCATGTGGAAGCACTGGAGTATGGTCAGGCTCATTGGTTGGCCGGTGGCTTGCTTCTGTTGTCCTTCCTGTTACTTCTGCTGGTATACGGTGTTAACCGGCGGTTTTATGTGGTGCGACTATGAATATAGATGCCCGCTTTTATCTGCAACGGGGAAGCTTTATCCTTGATGCCAGGATGACTGTGCCGATGCAAGGCATAACGGCCATCTTTGGGCCGTCGGGTTGTGGCAAGACTACCTTGTTACGCTCCATGGCCGGATTAGAACAATGTATTAATGGTTATTTCTCATTTGGCGAGCATGTCTGGCAGGATAAGAAATATTTTCTCCCGCCACACCAGCGTGCACTTGGTTATGTATTTCAGGAGGCAAACCTGTTTCCTCACCTCACAGTACGAGGTAACCTGGAATACGGCTTCAAGCGCATGCCAATTGCAGCACGACGACTTGCGTTCGATCAGGTGGTCACTTTGTTACGAGTGGAACCATTACTCTCTCGTCGAACCAATAACCTGTCAGGTGGCGAGCGCCAGCGGGTTGCTATTGCGCGAGCGCTACTAACCAGCCCGAGGTTGTTATTAATGGATGAACCTTTAGCTGCGTTGGATATGAACAGCAAAGCCGAGATATATCCATTCCTGGAACAGCTACATCATGAACTGACGATCCCCATTCTCTATGTCAGCCACTCGCCTGATGAGGTTGCGCGTCTCGCTGATCATCTGGTGTTAATGGAGGCAGGTAGAATCTATGCTGCAGGCCCTATTGCGGAGATGTTAACTCGTAGCGACTTACCACTGGCTCATGGCAGTGAAGCCGAGTCAATAATAGAGGCGAAAGTCGTACGCCATGATGAAGCCTATCATCTGTCAATCCTGGAATTTGCCGGTGGACAATTTACTGTACCGCATGGCAATCTGGTTTTAGGCCAGGTCGTGCGCTTGCGTATACTGGCACGCGATGTCAGTATAACGCTGGCACAACAAACCAATACCAGTATCCTGAATATCTTTCCTGCCCGGGTAGAAGAACTGATCGAGGTGAGTCCTACCCAGATGACAGTGCATCTTGATGCGGCTGGCGTGGCGGTTTTGTCACGCATAACCCGCAAGTCGGCCGAGGTACTTCAATTGGTGCCGGGTAAACAGGTTTATGCGCAGGTAAAAACGGTTGCTCTGTTGGCCTGAGCGTAAAAAATTTGTTAAGTAATGTTAACAATTGCCGATAAGCCATACTGTTAGCCGAAATTGGGGAAGAGAAAGGGCTACAGCTGCGGTTGTGGGATACTAAATTGGTAAGGCATTTGGCTCCATTTATAACTAAAGCCATACTCTAGGGATGAGGTATGACCAAATTGTGATCTGTGTCACAAATTACCGCATTAGCGAAAAATCCTGTACTACAAATTATAAAAGTTGGTAATTGGTA
>CBDUOW010000450.1:0-1807 GCA_965368945.1 uncultured Gammaproteobacteria bacterium | reverse complement strand
CAGATTGCGATATAGAGTTTGAGGGCATTGGCGGTGAAACGCTAAAAGAGCTCCTTCCGAAGGGATAACTTGACTGTCAGCTCACTGAAGGAACTTAACTCCTCATCATGGCCTTGCTATGGAAACTCGTTTTTTCAGCGGCAAGCAAATCGCTGTATAAATCGCGCCACTAGATTGACGGATGACCGGTTTAATTTTTGCTTGCACGTTTAATGGAGAACGTTTCTTCCAGACGATAACTCAAACGAACAATTTGCGCCCAGTCATGTGTCGCAATGTCTTGTGAATGAGCCAGATTATTACGTAAGGATTCCAGTTCGCGTACCAAACGTTTGGCAACACTCTTTGATCCGATATCCAGCAATGCAAGAAACTCCGGGTTCTGAATAACGATTTGTCCCTTGTCTGACAGTTGCAAGCAATCAATGAGGTCACTATGCT
The DNA here is from genome assembly GCA_965368945.1 of uncultured Gammaproteobacteria bacterium. Lineage (GTDB taxonomy): Bacteria > Pseudomonadota > Gammaproteobacteria > UBA6429 > Thiohalophilaceae > JAHEIJ01. The sequence goes on along the minus strand of CBDUOW010000450.1, from coordinate 1,366 downwards.
GGTTGCGCCGCAGTCTTTCTTCCTGTAATTCAAGTGCCTTGGTGAGGCGTTTATCCGTCAGCATACTCCGCCAGGACTGTTCCGGGTAGTATTCCTGGATCATCTGGCCTAGTTCCATTTCTGTAAAGGTGATAATGCCAAACAACCACATTCGCACCACGGGCTTGTTAATTTCACTGCGACTGATATAGCCGACCACATCATCGAACATACGGACGAAGCCATATTGGTGCAGGGTAAGGACATGGATGATATCCGAGAAGGAACTGTCACTGGTCAATACTTGTCCCTGTCGAAAGGGCCTGAGATGATCGCCGCAATAATTCTCATCCAGATCGTCGCGCCTTAAATATCCGGTAATTACTCCCTTGTCACGTAGGCAAACAATATCCAGTTGTTGTTTGTCCATAATGGGCTGAATGTCCTTACACGGTTTGTCGATATCGAAAGAACGTATCGGTTCCGCAATATCCTGCGCAGTGAACGATTCGGTAAACAAACGCACCAGGTGATGTTTTGTTTCCAGGCGAGAGGCGAAAAAACCGCTACGCTCTTGCTCAGGTTTAGTGGTATCAATGTGTTTCTCCAGGTCGCGCCAGCACATGGCGTAAGTTTTTTGCGCGAGCTCATAGAGAACAGCGTCGCCTTCTTGCAGGACATTGAGTAAAGGATCCATTTCCTCAAGAAATACTTTGGCAAAGCGTTTGTCATTTTTACAAATGTCCTGACAGTTATCGGTCAGGTCTGCCAGTTTTACTGTCTTCGCTTTCGGTGAGGCATTAGCAAGATGCTGACGGTCGATGGCTTTACGGATTGCCCGGTTGCCATCACTGGGTTTGCTGACGTCGGTGAGATCCTCTACCAGGGCAGCCACACCTTTACCAAACTCAACCTCAATGTCATACAGAGTGGCAGAAGTGTCTTCTACCACGTCATGCAACCACGCGGCGGCAATGATTTCAGGATCATCACTTACAGAACTGACAAGTTTTGCAACTGCGGCGAGGTGGACGGAATAAGGGTGTTGCGTATACTTGCGTCGGTGATCGATTCGCTTGTGGGCATTAATGGCATATTCGCGTGCACGTTCAACAAGATCCATAAGCATTTACCTTATAAAAATCGGAATTCAGCCTCACCAATTGTGGCACAGATATATACATGGTAAACACATGCCCATGCTGCAATTTGATTGGCTGTTGCAGTCTGCAGTGCAGGCTCGTGATCAAATCAGGTATCCGCCAGCAAGCTTTTGAGATTGGCAAGATGGGCCTGCCCCCGTTGCTGACTTTCCTGTTTGTTGACTTCGATACCTTCTCCTGCCCATTGCAGATCTTCGCTGGGGAGTTCATCAATAAAGCGGCTG
>CBDUOW010000449.1:0-1813 GCA_965368945.1 uncultured Gammaproteobacteria bacterium | reverse complement strand
TTCACTGATGAAGAAAAGCTGCGTATTACTCAGGCAGCGGACGACATCGGCATTGTGTTTGCCCCCAACATGAGCGTGGGCGTCAATCTGTGTTTCAAGCTTTTAGATATCGCTGCCCGTATCATGGGTAATGAGGTCGATATTGAAATCATCGAGGCCCATCATCGCCACAAGGTCGATGCGCCATCCGGTACGGCATTACGCATGGGAGAAGTAGTAGCCGATGCCTTGGGCCGGGACCTGAAAGACTGCGCCGTTTACGGTCGGGAAGGGCAGACCGGTGAGCGGGATCGCCAGACCATCGGGTTTGAAACAATCCGGGCCGGCGATATAGTCGGTGAACATACGGTGATGTTTGCGGATGTGGGTGAGCGGGTGGAGATCACCCACAAGGCATCCAGTCGTATGACCTTTGCCAAGGGCGCCGCCCGTGCCGCAGCCTGGTTGATGAGCCGGCAGCATGGCCTGTATGACATGCAGGATGTCCTTGGCTTGAAGACCGAGAGCTGACATCCCGATTCGCGCATAGAAATCTCGGCTCCCAATTAGATATCACTCCGGTAGTGCTTCTGGATCTGGCGAAGCCAGTCCGGTTTCGTTACAATCCCCCCGGTCTGAGTATTTATTCAGGATCAGTTCCAATTTCATTGAAACGGGAGGCGCTCTGACCAGAGTTGCCTCCCGTTTTGTACATGCGTCCCACGGAGGTTTACTTGAGGCAACCGGCCCTGCTTGCCCTGGAAGACGGAAGCGTCTTTTATGGAGAATCCATCGGAATTGCCGGCCAGACCGTCGGTGAAGTGGTATTCAATACTGCGATGACCGGTTACCAGGAGATCCTCACCGATCCTTCCTATGCCAGACAGATTGTCACCCTGACCTATCCCCATATCGGCAATGTCGGCACCAATGATGATGACGAGGAGTCGTCCCATGTTTATGCCAGCGGCCTGGTGGTACGTGATGTACCGGCTATTGCCAGCAACTGGCGCCAGCAGGAAACCCTGCCCGACTATCTGAAGCGGAACAAGGTGGTGGCGATTGCCGGACTCGATACCCGTAAGCTTACCCGCATCCTGCGCGAGAAGGGCGCCCAAAACGGTTGCATCATGGCTGGGGACGATCTCGATGAGCAGGCAGCGATTGCGGCAGCCAAAAAATTCCCGGGTCTCAAGGGCATGGACCTGGCCAGGGAAGTGACCACCGGACAACCCTATGAATGGGCCCAGGGAAGCTGGAGCCTGGAAGGCGGTATGCCAGAAGCGCCGCACCCCGTGATTGAAAAGTTGCCTTACCATGTGGTGGCGTATGATTTCGGTGTTAAACGCAATATTCTGCGGATGCTGGTGGATAGGGGATGCCGACTGACCGTCGTCCCCGCCCAGACACCGGCCAGTGAAGTATTAAAGCTGAATCCGGATGGGGTATTCCTCTCTAATGGCCCCGGCGATCCGGAACCGTGTGACTATGCTATTGCCGCCATTCAGCAGTTGGCAGAAACGGCGAAACCCATGTTTGGAATTTGCCTGGGACATCAATTGTTATCATTGGCCAGTGGCGCCAAAACCCTGAAGATGAAGTTCGGCCATCATGGTGCCAATCATCCGGTGCAGGATATCGACAACAAGCAGGTCATGATAACCAGTCAGAACCACGGGTTTGCGGTGGATGAAACCAGCTTACCGGAAAACCTGCGCACGACACATCGCTCCCTGTTCGATGGTTCCTTGCAGGGTGTGGCGCGAACCGATATTCCCGCTTTCAGTTTTCAGGGGCATCCCGAGGCCAGTCCGGGTCCCCATGATGTAGCTCC
>CBDUOW010000448.1:0-1825 GCA_965368945.1 uncultured Gammaproteobacteria bacterium | reverse complement strand
CGGGTTTAACCCTGTTTCGCTTTTTGAATAACTGCCAGCGAGATGTTTTCATACCCAGCATATGTACAACTGGACATCACTTTTCTTAGTACCTTGAAAGGTACCTTCTTGTGAGAAAGAATTGTCACCTCCCTGCTCTTGGCGACTGTCTTGGTGCTGACACCAATTACATTCTGTTTGACTGACTCAAGCTTATTGCTGATTTCTATAATTGCGTCCTGCTTGGAATTAACAACGTCTTCGACTGTCACTACTACTTCACCTTGAACCATAATCGTTTCTTCTGACACCAGGATAACCACGGTTTCCTTGGGTTTTGTTTCAACTACCGAATCCGGCAGGGTAATATTTTTCGGAGGCGCCAGAACTTCACTGCTCGAAGAATTAACTAATAGAAAAAAAACCAGGATGGTAAATACGTCCATCAAAGACGTCAGGTTCAGCCCCGGTAGACGTTTTTTACGATTCCTGCCCATTCGCTGCATACGTCGGGTGCTTTTCATGGCGCTTCTCCCAATGACATATCCGGAAACAATGCCACTCTTAGCAGCTCTTCACTGTCTTCCTGCGGCAATTCCGCCATACGCACAGCGTCCATAATCTGAATCATATAGTCATACTCAATATCCGGTTCTATCAGGATAGTGGCGTCGGTTTTATCAGGGTAATTACCCTTAATCTTTTGCAAGTAGTCAGAAAGTTTTGCCAGATCATAATTACCATTTACATTGGTAAGTCTGGCAATCACACCTTGTCCATTACCCAGTTCCAGTCGATCTTTTCGTATAATTACTTCGATCGTAACTTTCGGTTTATTATCAGAGCCGCTGTTACCTGCCGGTATATCCAACTCCATGATCGTGATGCGCGAAAACACGGCAGTTATGAGAAGGAACGGTACCAGCACAACCATCAGATTGAGGAATGTAGTAATGTTGAGCTCCGGGGGCTCTTTACTTTTTGTCTTGTAATGATGTCTTCTAGGCATGCGACTATCCCGGTGTTATGCAGCAGCAGCGACATTCTGGCGCCGGGCCATCTTGGTAATAATGCTCAGAGTTTTTACCGATGCCATCTCCAGGCTATCGACGATCTCACCCGTTTTTGAGGTCAGCACAACATAGATAATCAAGAGAGGGATACCCGCCATGAGTCCAAACGCAGTAGTATTCATGGCGACCGATATACTTGCAGACAACAGGTCGGCCTTTTCTGCCGGATTGGCATTTGCCACCGCGGTAAATGCCTCGATCAATCCCATGATGGTACCAAGCAGACCTAGCAGTGTTGCTATATTTGAAAATAACGCAATATATGGCGTGCGTTTCTCCAATTGAGGAATGATTTCCATCATTGTTTCTTCCATTGCAATTTCGATATCATCCCGGCGGCGTACCGCACCTTGCAATTCGAGTCCTATATTCAATAGACGGCTAACCGTTGACTTGTTTTCTTCAGTCATTTTTCTTGCGGTATCGAAGTCACCTTTAGCCAGCACTGGATGCAGCTTATCCCACATACCACGGTTGGCATTACGTACGATTGTTAGCTTCAGGTAACGCTCTATTGAAATGGCCATCCCGAATGCGAACACAATCAGAATGGGGTACATAAAAAGTCCGCCCGTCTGAAAAAACTTTATCATTGCATCCATCACTTACTCCTCGATTTTCAATATGTCATTACATTATTTTGTAGATATCCAACAACGGTTACTGCCTGGTTGTTGCGGTATAAAAATCCAATTCACGCTCAAATACATCTTTGTCAACTGCCTGCATTTTTTCGTTTAACAGCCTTGAAGCCAGACCTGTCTCAAGACCCA
>CBDUOW010000447.1:0-1832 GCA_965368945.1 uncultured Gammaproteobacteria bacterium | reverse complement strand
GAAGGTCGAAGGTGAAGAACTGCTGGTTATGCGCGAAGAAGACATCATGGGTGTCATTGAAGGCTAACAGCCGCGCAAATCCCAATTTCAAGAAATATAGAGGAAATAGTAATGACTGCTAAAGACGTGAAATTCAGTGATGATGCCCGCCACAAGATGCTGGACGGGGTCAATGTTCTGGCCAATGCCGTTAAGGTAACCCTGGGTCCGAAAGGTCGCAACGTGGTGCTGGAGAAGAGCTTCGGCGCGCCGACCATCACCAAGGACGGCGTATCCGTAGCCAAGGAAATTGAGCTCAAAGACAAGTTTGAAAACATGGGCGCGCAGATGGTCAAGGAAGTCTCTTCCCAGACTTCTGATGTTGCCGGTGACGGTACCACGACGGCGACTGTACTGGCCCAGTCCATTCTGACCGAAGGCATGAAGGCGGTGGCTGCCGGTATGAATCCCATGGACCTGAAACGTGGTATCGACAAGGCCGTAATCGTAGCGGTGGAAGCCCTGCAGAAGATGTCCAAGCCCTGTACCGATGACAAAGCGATTGCCCAGGTAGGCACCATCTCCGCCAACTCTGACATTGAAATCGGTGGCATCATTGCCGAAGCCATGGGTAAGGTCGGCAAGGAAGGCGTCATTACCGTGGAAGAAGGTTCTGGTCTGGCGAACGAGCTGGACGTGGTCGAAGGCATGCAGTTCGACCGTGGTTACCTGTCGCCATACTTCGTCAACAACCAGCAGAACATGACTGCGGAACAGGAAGAACCGTTCGTATTGCTGCACGACAAGAAGATCTCCAATATCCGTGACCTGCTGCCCGTGCTGGAAGGTGTGGCCAAGGCCGGCAGACCGCTGCTGATTATCGCCGAAGACGTCGAAGGCGAAGCCCTGGCGACCCTGGTGATCAACAACATGCGCGGTATTGTTAAGGTAGTTGCCGTGAAAGCCCCTGGCTTTGGTGACCGTCGTAAAGCCATGCTGCAGGATATTGCCATCCTCACCGGTGGTACGGTGATTTCTGATGAAGTCGGCCTGTCACTGGAAAAAGCGACCCTGGATGACCTGGGTTCCGCCAAGAAGATCGTCGTTACCAAGGAAGAAACCACCATTATTGATGGTGCCGGCAAGGGCAGTGAAATCGAGGGCCGGGTTAACCAGATCCGCGCGCAGATTGAAGAAGCCTCATCCGACTATGACCGTGAAAAGCTGCAGGAACGTGTCGCCAAGCTGGCCGGCGGCGTGGCCGTAATCAAGGTAGGTGCTGCCACGGAAGTGGAAATGAAAGAGAAGAAAGCCCGCGTTGAAGATGCGCTGCACGCGACTCGTGCTGCGGTTGAAGAAGGTGTGGTTCCCGGTGGTGGTGTTGCCCTGATTCGTGCCCGTGTTGCAGTGGCGAAAGTCAAAGGCGATAACCATGATCAGGATATCGGGGTGAGCATTGCGAGTCGCGCGATGGAAGAACCGATGCGACAGATCGTCGCTAATGCCGGTGATGAAGCCTCTGTGGTCGTGAACAAGGTGGGAGAAGGCAAGGACACCTTCGGTTATAACGCCGCGACCGGTGAGTATGGCGACATGATCGAGATGGGCATTCTGGACCCGACCAAGGTAACCCGTTCTGCCCTGCAGAATGCGGCCTCGGTTGCCGGTCTGATGATCACCACCGAAGCCATGATTGCCGATCTGCCGCAGGATGAGTCTGCGGCGGCGGCACCGGATATGGGTGGTATGGGTGGTATGGGTGGCATGGGCATGATGTAATTGCCTTACCCATTGATTTTCCAAGCAAAAAAGACCTCGTCAGAAATGGCGGGGTTTTTTTATGCACGTCGCTC
>CBDUOW010000446.1:0-1833 GCA_965368945.1 uncultured Gammaproteobacteria bacterium | reverse complement strand
CCGACACTACTGGGGCCACCAAACTGGGGGACGTCATCAAAATCAGACTGCGTTCCCGTGCTTGAGCTGCTTGTTTGCTCTGCGAAAACAGGTTGTGCCAACGAAGCCATCAGCACGGTTGCGACAAGATTCACATTAATATTTCTAATTGATAACGCAGCTTGAAGTCTCACATATCACTCCTGAATATAATTACCCGGCTGGCAACACAATATAAAACGGCCAACTTTGAAATGTGTTGTTTAAGTGACATTTACTATTATCTCCACTGCGCAACCTTGCGATCTCAGACCATTAGTGCTCAGCGCCATAATCGGGATCCAGTTCAATCGTATATGCTTTTAACCAGTTTTCTCTGGTTGCTGGAACGAAACGACCCTCATTTTCCTCGGTATAGCGTATTGGCTGTCCCGGATACACGCCATTCAGCACCTTAGAATCCTTGACGATAATGGTTCCGTTCACCAATACGTAAGGTATGCCGGTTGATGGCAGCCCGTTTTTGCCAATCTCATAATCTGAATTCTCTGTTACCGTTTCCGGATTAAATATTGTGATGTCGGCAACCATGCCTTCTTGCATACGTCCGCGTACTTTCATTGATTCGAGACCGGCATCCCCAAGGTGAAGGGCTGTCCAATAGCTCAATTGACTTAAGGTATGCATCAATGGGATGTTCAATTCACGAGCCAGACGCAACGTCTTGGCATGGGCTCCGGCGGTCCGCGGGTGGCCATTGAATGCCTCAAAAGAATCGTCCCATTTCAGATCCTTGCCATTGATATCAGTTGTCCACATGCCATCTCCAGCGACGGTAACATGGGGCAACTTCAACCATTCAGGTAACCACCCCTCGCGTGGTGGCAGGAACAGCACGATGGCGTAGCCCGGGTCCTCGGCCGCCTTCTTCTCGAAGGTCTCCTGGGTGAAGCGCTTACCGGTTGCAGGGTCGAGCATGTTCTCGTAGCTCACTCCCAACAGCGCCAGCCCTTCCGGTTTGAGGAATTCAGCACCGATCGTGGTCGAACCGGCTGTGTAGGGGTAGTGTTCGCCCCACATGTTGTAGCCCTGCTTTCGCGCCAATTCGAGCTTCTCCTGAACCTCCCACCAACCGTAGTTATTGTTGTGGCTAGCCAACAGTGGTGCATTGAGTGCCACTGCGTTGGCAAAAAGCTCATCAAAACCAAGTGTCCCTTCAGTCGGCGGTGTGTTGTTGCCGAGCAGGCGCACGTGTGACGCGGTTACGCGGCCGTAACGCGCGGCGGCCTTCTGCGCCTCGAACATCTCGTAGGTCGTCAAGCCTTTGGCCATGTATCCGGCCGTCGATCCGACACCCAGGGCACCCTTGCGCAGTTCCTCGTCCAGGATCTTGGTGATTTCGTTCATCTGCTCCATGCTGCTGGGAGTTACCGCCCAGTCCGGTACACCGTCCTTCTCGGAGGACTTCGCGCGCAAGGCCCCGAGTTGCTGAGCGGTATAAGGCTCGGTCAGTTCCATGCCGTCCAGGACGATCATGCGGGCCATCTCCTGGGCGACAGGCGTGCCATAGTTAGTCTGCCACTTACCCTCGCGCTCAGCATAGAATTTCTCGATGTTGATCGACCCGATTTCAAGATCCATCGGCGTTGTTACACCATCCCGAAGATAGAGCTTGTTACCATATTCGGATTGTCCATGGGTCTGAGTATCAATGAATCCGGGTGCTACCACATGCCCGGTGGCATCAATGGTTTTCTTGCCGGTAATTTTCTCTTCCGTAATGGTCACGATTTTGCCGTCCTTGACACCCACATTACGAATAGCATCGAAGTTGGTTTCCGGATCCATAACCCG
>CBDUOW010000445.1:0-1834 GCA_965368945.1 uncultured Gammaproteobacteria bacterium | reverse complement strand
GCAACGGCAATTTCAGTGACTCCGGCCAGACCCTGGGCAAAAACAGGACCCGTGCGATTGCAGTCGTTGATATCGACAATAACGGCAGTGTTGATCTGCTAACGGGTAATTACGGCCAGCCCAACCGGGTCTGGGTTAACGATGGCAGCGGCAGTTTCAGTGACTCCGGCCAGACGCTGGGCAAGAACAAGACCCGCGCTATCACCCTCGCGGATGTGGACGCCAATGGCACACTGGACCTGGTAACTGGCAATTACAGTCAGCCCAATCGGGTCTGGTTGAATGATGGCGGCGGCACGTTTACCGATTCCGGCCAGGCACTCGCCAAGTACCGAACCACATCAGTTGCCCTGGGTGATGCGAATGGCGATGGCCATCCCGACCTGATTGAAGGGGATTACAACCAGGTGAACCGCATCTGGCACAATGACGGTACGGGCCTATTCAGCGCAGCCGGCCAGACTGAAACCGCCGACAACACCCAGGCCATTGTCATCGGATATCTCAACGGCGATAACTTCCTCGACATGGTGGAAGGCAATGCCAAAGAACCGACACTTGTTACTCTTGGTGATGGTACAAACAGTTTTACCGGCGTGCCCTCTTTCGGCAACAGTTCAACCATGGCTATCGAAGTCAGCGACCTGAATGGCGATGGCTATGACGATATTGTCGAAGGCAATTACAAGCAGAACAGCAATATATACTTCAATGACGGCACTGGCAGCTTTAACGAAGCGGAAATAACTTTCAAGAAACGTAATACCCGCGCCGTTGTCAGCGGTGACATCGATGGTGATGGCGACCTGGATATTATCCTGGGGAATGATGGCCAAACCAACGATGTCTGGCTCAACGTTGACTCCGGTTTCATCAAATTCGGCCAGACATGGAAAGCCAACCGGACCCATGCCCTGGCACTGGACGATATCGATGCCGATGGCGATCTGGACCTGATCGAAGGCAATTACAAAAATAAATCAAACCAGGTTTACCTTAATGACGGTAACGGTATTTTCACAAACTCCGGTCAGGCCCTGGGCCGCAGTAACACCAAGGCAGTGGCACTGGAGGACCTGGACAATGACGGCGATCTTGACCTGGTTGCAGGCAATTATCGCCAGGCCAATGTGGTATGGATGAACAACGGTAACGGCATTTTCACCGACAGCGGGCAGTATTTCCCCAACACCTATACCTACGACATCGCACTCGGTGACATCAACGATGATGGGACTATCGATATTGTCGAAGGGAATTACAACGGGCGTAACAATAGCATTTATCTGAATGATGGCAGTGGTGACTTCACTGACGCCTACCTTGAACTCGGCACTTCCAGTACCTCGGCTATCGCGATTACCGATATCGACAATGATGGCGATTATGATATTGTCGCCGGCAACTATAATCAGCCCTCACGTATCTGGACCAACACCGACTTCGCTTTCAGTGAGAGCCAGCAACTGGGGAATTACCGCACCTACGCCATAGTGGCGAGTGACCTGGACCGGGACGGGGACTTTGATCTGGTGGAGGGGAACTACAAAAAGCAGCCCAACAGGGTATGGAAAAATATGACCTTCTGGCATTGATAGAAACAGCATTTATCCATAAGGGCGCATATGGCGCCTTTTTTAATGTCTGAAACAGGGCATTCAATCGAGCCTGCCCAATTGAGCCGGCATATACGGGGCTTGATCCGGATCAATATCCCGCCTTTTTATAATTGATAACGTGTTAAGTTATTCTTCCTATCCCTGCTAAGCACATGTCACCGACTCTAAACGCCTTACAACTCTTTCTGAACCTGGTTCCCGAAAAGCTACATGGT
>CBDUOW010000444.1:0-1834 GCA_965368945.1 uncultured Gammaproteobacteria bacterium | reverse complement strand
CCATCTCTGCCGATGCCGCCGCCAACACCATGACCATCAGTGCCGATGCCATGGTACAGCTGGGTAACATGTCACTGATGCTGACTGCGCTGGCGACGGCTATCGACGGTTATGTCGTTGCCATCGAAGGCATACAGGCAATCACATCCGATCGGAACCTGACGGCCTCCCTGCAAAGCATGCTGCAGTTGTCCGCCGACATCGGTGTGATGGCCAACCGTATCCTGGAAATGGGCGACCTCATCCTGGTCATGGCCGACAACATTGGCCTGCAGGCGGAGCAGATCCTGCTGACCCAGCAAGCCATGAACGTCAATGTCGCCACCACCCAGGCTGCTATTCTTGGTGCGCAGGATATGACCATTATGCTCATCGCGGCTCGCTCGCTATAAGCAAGTAATAGTTTTAAGGGTAATTAAAAAGGGCCAGGTAACTGGCCCTTTTTTTATTGCAAACATATTGAAATCGCATCATGTAATAATCAGTTCACCCGATTTCTGCTACTTTAGCTTGCCTGGACAAAATTATCTTCAGGAAGGCAATGCCAGTGAGAGCGGCAAAAATATGCTTCAGCGTATGCCCGCTAATAGTTAACACATTCATGATCTCATGATCATAATGCTCGGTGACTTTTGCCAGCGCATACAATCCGATGATGTACCAGAGATATTTCTTCTGATAATTCCTGGATGGAAACAAAATAATAATAAGCGGAATTAACAGAACAGGCAGGAACTGCACCAGCGCATATAAGCGAAGATCACCAGCCCCCTGATTTTCAGCATAAATCCAGTACAGGACCGAGAAAATACCCACGGCTAATAAAGGCCAGAGAAGTCTCGATCCCATACGTGGACTAATGTGCTCGGACAGGAAAAATGAGAATAGCGCCATAAACGCAACAGCCATTGGTAATCTGTCCAGAACCAGTGTCTGATTGGTAGGTGACAGATGATAATAACCGGAACCAAAGCCGGTAAGAATCAGGCCAATAAAGAAAAGATAACAGGCGCTTTTGGAAGTGAACCCATCAGTATCATGTGTATAAGAAACAAGACTGCGCAGACAATAAACACCGATGATAATAAAGGCGAGATTAGAGAAAACATTGAAAAAGTTCGGGACACCCAAGAATTCTCGCTGATCAGCAAATTGATGGTAAGCGGGAGCCTGGGGAATCGGCTCAGTTAAATAAAAAACCGCACCTATTGAGAAAATGGCAATGCCAAGGAGAATCACTGTTTTCAGTGAATAACTCACAATTTCAGCAAAATCCCAATGATCATATTACCTTACTAAGCTTTCACCCCGGTATACCAGGTACCAAAGACCCCACAACCCAAAAACCAAATAGAATGCTATAAAAATCCAATATTCTGTCCCGGGGATAAAACTGTAGTTTGGTACACCTTCAAGAAACCAGAATAAAAAAGCGGCAGTAGTAGTCCAATATAATGAAATACCCATCACTGCAGCTGAGGTGAACAATGCCCATCTCTTTTTCAGGCTTAACCCAATAATTGAAAGAACAAATAACGGTATGTATATGAGAGTATCACCAGCACCAAATGCCCGGTTAAGCTGAACACCAAATTCACTTATTTCACTAACATCCTCCTGCATCCCCAGACTCACAGCGAATTCGTAGTTAAAAACCGCCATAGTCTGGCCCAGGAGAAGTAATATAACAGACAACGACATAACGATAATTACAACCCAAAACCCCATTGGTCGTTTTTTGTGCGGTATTGTCGACTCATTATTAATCATGTGCTTATAACGTTTGGGTAAAAGTCGCCGCGTAAGTCACTGCAGTTTCAAATGACTTGTTATA
>CBDUOW010000443.1:0-1834 GCA_965368945.1 uncultured Gammaproteobacteria bacterium | reverse complement strand
TCTGAGCTTCAGGCAGCGAGATGCTTGGTGACCAGTGGGAACATTTTTTCGTTTTCATATTCCACCCGGTCTTTGATCAGTTGAAAAATCTCGCGACTTTCCTTGACCAGTTCGTCGTGTTCGCTGTCGCCAACCGAAGGGTTGCACCAGCGACGGACATAGCTGGAGAAGCGCTTTTTGATTTGTCGTGCACTATCGTGGAAGTCCTTGGCGACACCGCTGACAGCCGAATTATCATGGCGGGATAGTGCTGAATAAATGGTGTTATCCTCAAATACCAGATGAATCCAGACCTTTTCCTTGAAACGGGCCATTAATTCGCAGACATAGGGATTATTGTGCAGTGACTGTTGTTCAACCAGTACGGATAACACAGCGCACAGGTCAGAAATTTCCTGGTTCTGGGCCTTTAGTTCATCAAGGGAATACATTTTGCTCGTCTCAGTTTGTCATATCCTTGGATAACGTTAGCTGATAATAGTGGCAACAGGCAACTCTCGAAGCCGAAACCTTGATGGGTGATGGTGAATTAGAATTTGTTAATATTATTGGGTTAAACTCTGTGGTTACCGAGCTGAATGATGCCGATTAACCCTCTCATTTGAGGGAGAAGGGTTCCGCTCAGGCTGTCCCGGGATAACTGTCTGTTTTTTTAGACAAAAACCCTGACGGCACGGTTTACCCGACTTCGGGAAGCGATTAAGATCAGCCGCTTGAATTTGTACCGGCACATTTACATCTGGCCGGCAGGAAAAAACCAATTATGACGATGAAGTACAAAACAGACGACTTGCGTATCACTGCCATGAATGAGGTAGTGCCACCCGTGCAGTTGCATAAGGATTGCCCGGTGACAGAGGCAATGAGCAAGTTGATCTTTGATACGCGCACCGCCATCCACAATATTCTGGAAGGGCGTGATGATCGACTGCTGGTCGTGATTGGACCCTGCTCGGTTCATGATCCTGCTGCTGCGGTTGAATATGCTCAGCACTTGCAGACCATACGCAAGGAGTTGAGTGATGACCTGCTCGTCGTCATGCGGGTTTACTTTGAAAAGCCACGTACCACCGTTGGCTGGAAGGGTCTGATTAACGACCCGTATCTGGATGACAGTTACCAGATTAACAAAGGATTATATATTGCCCGCAAACTGCTACTGGATCTCAACGGTATGGGGGTTCCGGCTGCGACCGAATTTCTTGATTTGATTACGCCGCAGTATATAGCCGATTTAATCAGTTGGGGGGCTATTGGTGCACGTACCACGGAAAGCCAGGTGCATCGAGAACTTGCTTCGGGGTTATCATCTCCGGTGGGGTTCAAAAACGGAACTGATGGCACTTTAAGTATCGCTATTGATGCAATCCGTGCTGCCAGCCAGCCCCATAATTTCCTGTCACTGACTAAAGCCGGACACTCGGCCATATTTGCCACCACCGGAAATGAAGACTGTCATATAATTTTGCGCGGCGGACGCGAGCCTAACTATGATGCTGATAGTGTGGCAGTCGCAGTTAATGCGTTGGAAACAGCAGGGCTTAGTGGAAAGTTGATGATTGACTTCAGTCATGCCAACAGCCGCAAACAGCATGAAAGACAAATTGAAGTCGGACATGATGTCGCAGGGCAAATTGCCGCAGGCAATGAACATATCATGGGGGTGATGATTGAAAGTCACCTGAAGGCTGGACGACAAAGTGCAGAAGCGGGTAAGGAGCTCGTTTATGGCCAAAGTATAACGGATGCCTGTATAAGCTGGGATGACAGTGAACCATTGTTAAGAGCGCTGGCCAAGGCAGTTCAGCAACGCCGCAAAAAGAAAAATAATTAG
>CBDUOW010000442.1:0-1834 GCA_965368945.1 uncultured Gammaproteobacteria bacterium | reverse complement strand
GGTGCCGTCATGTGGTAGGCATCACCACTCATGCCAAAACCGGACAGTTCAGCATAAATTTTTGCACCGCGCTTTTTCGCAAATTCATATTCTTCCAGTACCAACACCCCGGCACCATCCGCGAGTACAAACCCGTCCCGATCCACATCCCACGGACGCGATGCCGTTTCGGGATCATCATTACGGGTCGACAAGGCCCGTGCCGCAGCGAAACCGCCCACACCGCAGGGACTGGTCGCCATTTCCGCACCGCCGGCAATCATGACATCGGCATCACCATACTCAATAATCCGCGCCGCATCACCGATACCATGCGTTGCCGTGGCACAGGCCGTCACCATGGCAAGGTTGGGACCCTTCATGCCGTACATAATCGAAAGGTTACCGGAAATCATGTTGATGATGGCACTGGGTATAAAGAAGGGTGAAAATTTACGGGGTCCGCCTTTCCGATAGGCTTCATGACTTCTCTCGATTACCGGCAAGCCGCCGATACCCGAACCGATATGCACCCCGATGCGCTCGGCATTTTCGTCAGTGACTTCCAGGCCGGAATCTTCGATCGCTTCCTTGGCCGCGGCGATGCCGTAATGGATAAAAACGTCCATTTTACGGGCTTCCTTAAGGGACATGATTTTGGAAACATCAAAGTCCCTGACGGACCCGGCGAAACGCACTGAAAATTCGGACGCGTCAAAATGATCAATGGGACGAATGCCGCTCTTGCCGGCCAGAATATTTTCCCAGGAAGTTTTAACATCCAGGCCAACCGGCGAAACCATTCCCAGGCCGGTAACCACAACACGACGCTTGCTCAACGGTGTGTCCTCGTTGCTTATGAATTCAGGCAGAAATACAAAAGGCCGCAACCACAGAATGACCTGTGGATGCGGCCAGCAAATAGACCAGCAGGGTGATTAACTGTGAGAGTTAATGAAATTGATGGCCTGCTGGACCGTAGTAATCTTTTCGGCTTCTTCATCTGGAATTTCGGTCTCGAATTCCTCTTCCAGCGCCATTACCAGTTCAACGGTATCCAATGAGTCTGCGCCGAGATCGTCAACGAAGGAAGCTTCTTTGGTCACTTCTTCAGGTTTTACACCCAGTTGTTCTACTACGATCTTTTCAACGCGTTCTTCAACACTGCTCATGTCGTTATATCCTCTTTTGGTTATCGATCAGCCTGAGCTGCGGCCGCTATTGTAGTGAAAACATCCGGTAGATGCCACAATCAATAGTGTTTTTGCCGCTTTCTCCCATGGCAAGTTTTTTTACAATAAAATCAATGAATTAAAATCAGTTATGCCATGTACATGCCGCCATTCACATGAATGGTCTCACCAGTGATGTAGGCGGCGCCTGGTGAAGCCAGGAAACCCACGGCCTTGGCAATCTCGGCCGGCTGACCCAGGCGCACCAACGGAATCTGGGCCAACAGGGCTTCTCGCTGGGCCTCAGGCAGGGCACGGGTCATATCGGTGTCGATAAAGCCCGGCGCAACCACGTTGACCGTGATGCCGCGCGACCCCACTTCGCGCGCCAGCGACTTGGAAAAGCCGATGACCCCCGCCTTGGCAGCCGCGTAATTGGTCTGGCCCGCATTGCCGGATACCCCAACCACGGAGGCAATACTGATAATACGGCCCTTGCGTGCTTTCATCATGGCGCGCAGCACGGCTTTACTCAGCCGGAAAATGGAGCTCAGGTTGGTCGTCATGATGGCGTCCCACTCCTCGTCCTTCATGCGCATCAGCAGATTATCGCGGGTGATGCCGGCATTATTGACCAGGATGCTCGGTGCGCCAAAGGCGTCTTCGACCTGTTTCAGGGCCGC
>CBDUOW010000441.1:0-1837 GCA_965368945.1 uncultured Gammaproteobacteria bacterium | reverse complement strand
GGATCCGGCTAATCTCACGGAAGAACACATTGCCCGCTATCTTGAGCATCTTGTGTTGAATCGTAAAGTAGCTGGCAGCACCCAGGGGCAGGCACTGAATGGACTGATTTTCTTCTATAAACAGGTCTTGCAGCGAGAAATGAATGAGCGAATTGAATTTCCTCACTCGAAAAAACCTCGTCGCTTGCCGGTCGTGTTAACGCGCGATGAAATTAAACAGTTATTCGCTCACCTAAAAAACCCTACTCAACGATTGATGGCCAATTTGCTGTATGGATGTGGTATGCGTTTAATGGAATGTGTGCGTTTACGCGTATTGGATGTTGATTTTGGTTATCAGCAAATTCTGATTCGTGAAGCCAAAGGTAAAAAAGATCGTGTGGTGCCGATACCGCAGAAATTGATTCCAGAATTAAAACAACAAATTGAAACAGTCAAGGGACGACACGCTGAAGACCTGGAACAGGGTTTTGGTAAAGTCTATATCCCCGGAGCATTGGCACGTAAATATCCCAATGCCGAGAAGGAATTTCGCTGGCAATATGTGTTTCCATCTTCAACTATCGCCACCGATCCGCGATCAGGTGTTTTGCGTCGTCACCATGTTCACGAAAACGGTTTACAAAAACACATTAGGAAAGCCGCAGAACAGGCCGGGATTACCAAGAAGGTGAATTGTCATGCTTTACGCCATTCCTTTGCCACGCATTTACTGGAGTCCGGTTATGACATCCGCACCGTACAGGAATTGTTGGGCCATGCGGATGTTTCAACAACCATGATTTATACGCATGTGCTGAATAAGCCCGGTGTTAGTGTGATCAGTCCGTTTGATATGTTGGAACCATAATTGGAGATTATTCTGTTTAGTTTACCGATCAGATCAAATTCGGTGGATTCAACCTGGGGGACCTTGGCGATAGTCAGGTAAATACCACAGGCACATACCAGAACTAGTGTCTTGAGCTGGGCGCTTCGTGCGCGATATCGGTGGCAAACAGTTGCGCGCCATCTACGGCATCGAATTCATACTTGTGATTGCAGAATTCACAGGCAACCCGCACACTGCCTTCATCGTGAATGATGGAACGGACTTCATCCGAGCCGAGGGTACGCAGCATGTTTGCCACCCGGTCACGACTGCAAGTGCAACGAAAACACACCGGTTCCGTTTCGAACACCCGCACATCTTCCTCATGGTAAAGACGATGAATGATTTCCCGCGCCGGCAGGCCTAGCAGTTCAGCCGGTTGAATCGTATCGGAAAGTTTTTCGATGCGATTCCAGGCATCCTCATCCGTTTCCGTACCTTCTTGTGGTAACTTCTGGATCAACAACCCCCCGGCACGTTGCGCATCCACCGCTAACCACAGGCGGGTTTCCAGTTGTTCCGAACTGTCGAGGTAGTGTTCAATCGCATCAGAGAGAGTATGGCCGGTGAGTTCGACAATACTTTGATAGCGTTCCAGTCCCTCTTGCGGTTCAAGCGTGATTGCCAACCGGCCCTTTCCAACCAGGGTGGGAAGATCGCCGTGGGTAATTGAATCATCGGCATGGGCGAGTCCGCGTAATGTCCGATCGCTGGTGCACTCCACCACCATCAGCGACACCGGCCCTTCACCCTGGATCTGTATGATCAGACGGCCCTTGAGCTTGAGGGTGGCGGATAACAACACGGCCGCCACCATCATTTCCCCCAGCAGGTTGCGGACCGGTTCGGGATAATCATGCCGTTCCAGCACCGCCTGCCAGGTCGCATCAAGGTGCGCCAGGTCGCCGCGAATGGCCGCGTTTTCAAACAGGAATCGCTGCAGTGTATCGTGCATGTGTGATTGGA
>CBDUOW010000440.1:0-1843 GCA_965368945.1 uncultured Gammaproteobacteria bacterium | reverse complement strand
AGCCCGGTTCACCCCAGCCGAAATTATCGAGGAATACCAGAACAATATTGGGTTTCCCCTGCGCAATAGCCATGGCGGGATGAATGGCAGCCAACAGTGACAGGATCAAGATGAAAAGTCTTCCTGAGTTTTCCATACTCATGTCTTTTGTCTCCACAGCCGAGCTTGAGGGTTACCCGTTATTCTTATACCGTTATTCTTAATACAGGCCTCTTTGACTGTCTATCCACATTACGTCACGGTGGTGATGAATCGTGCATCTGGCATGCTTGGTTTCAACTGTCTTCTCTATGCAAGATACTGAGATCAAAATCTGTAGGTAAATGAAGATATAAAGTTGCTCCGTGAACCGCCAAACCCGGCTTCGGCCATTGCACTCCATTTTTTTGAAATATTCCAGTTGAAGCCTATCAGGTAATTCCATTTGTCTTTGTTGGACTGGTCCACCTGATAGTCGATCGTCGTGGTATCACCGATCTCCGGAACACCCGAGTCGGGGGTATCAAACGTGTACTGGCCAGTGACTACATTTGTCGAATCCAGGTAAGTTGCTCCGATATAAGTGGACATAGCCCCCCAGCTTCCGATATCACTGGTCACACCTATGCGCGGCGATATATTAAACGCTTCGGCTTCTTTATCATCATTGAGGTAAGTCCATGTGTACGAGACGGGCAAGGCGACAAACATATTTTTCCAACCCGTGGCCAGGGTGAAGCCCGCTGTATAGCTCTCACCCTCATACGAAGTGTTAAAATCTCCGATTAACGTACGCTGACACATGTTCGGTTCCAGAGCCCCGCCATTACATCGCGCACCCAGGCCGAGATAGTTCATTAGATCGGCCCCCTGGACGACTACCGGTACGTTTGCACCGCCGTCCACATATCCAACTGAGGCAAATAGATTCATAAACGGAAATAACCAGGCATCTAATTTAACCTGCAACGTGGTGCTGTCTACTGACGTTCCCGCGAAGTCAACAATAGGAATATCTTGTAGCGGGCCGTCAGTTAAAGAGATCGCAAGATTGTCCAGGTTCATATCCTGGCGCATAGCTACTGGAATGATTGATATACCAAATGGTTTGGGCAAGTCATAGCCGAGATCTATGACTTTTTGCGCTAAAAATGGTAATGCTCGATCCCATTCTCTCCCCTTTACCGGTGTAGGGCCTGTTCGCTTCACCGGAAAAGATAATATAGACGGCGGTTCAACGTCCGGCACCGTGACGAACATGGCGCTTGAGGTCGCCAGCCAACGGCCTTCTTGCTTTTCCAGGGTGGTTAAGTCGGTAGAAATAACGGATGGTGCATCAAGCCCGGGATATTGCGTCTCAACAACGGTCACGCAATACGCCGTAACATCTGCAATTTGGCAATTAATATTCTTGGGAATAGCAAGGAGGCCATAGTCTGTTAAGCCACTCTCTTCGATCTTTTGTTGAATACGCCGTATGGACTCATCCGCATCAATCAGTTCAATTGTCTCTGCAGTAGCACTCAATAACAGGACAGCGTCGTCTGCTAAAAGATTTCGAAGACGATCGTAGTCTGGACTAGACCCGGCCTCAAACGACATTAAGCGGTAAAATTCCGCAATCACTGCTTCGGGACTGTCGTCGCCCACCTCAGTAGCACTTGTTGCCATTGCATGTTGAGAGATGAACATGCACAGCGTGAGCATTACTAATAGTCGAATGTACATCGGCTTATATCTTAATTTTATCTCAGATTAGAATGCGACGAGCGTGGGCGAGTTGCACCTGTACCTGTCTCCGTTAACAAGTCTCCACCAAGGAATGTCAAAGAACTATCCACATTGCGTCAAAATTCTCGTTGGG
>CBDUOW010000439.1:0-1861 GCA_965368945.1 uncultured Gammaproteobacteria bacterium | reverse complement strand
CCCGTGACAGTAGCCACGGTGATTTCGCCTGTAATATCGCCATGCTGCTGGCCAAACCCGCCCGGGCCAAACCCCGGGAACTGGCCCAGAAAATTGTCGCCGCCATCCCGCCAAGCAGCGAGATCGATAAAGTCGAGATTGCCGGACCCGGCTTCATAAACTTTTTCCTAAAAGCTGACGCCATTACCGCGGTCATCCCGGCCATCCTGGAAGCCGGCGAGGCATTTGGTCGTTCCACCATCGGGAATGAAAAAAAGGTCCAGGTTGAATTCGTCTCCGCCAATCCCACCGGACCGCTCCATGTTGGTCATGGACGTGGCGCTGCCTATGGCGCAGCAGTGGCTGACCTGTTGGCCGCCGCCGGGTTTGAGGTTCATCGTGAATACTATGTCAATGATGCCGGCCGCCAGATGGACATTCTGGCAGCCAGCGTCTGGCTACGTTACCTGGAACTATGCGGTGAAGAACTGCCCTTCCCCACCAATGGCTACAAGGGCGACTATGTGTGGGACATTGCCGCCAAGTTGCATCGGGAAAACGGGGAAAAATTTCGCCATGCCTGGCCGGTGATTCAAGCCAGTCTGCCCGCAGATGAACCGGATGGTGGTGACAAGGAAGCCTATATCGATGCGCTTATCGGCCAGGCCCGCAACTACATGGGCGAAGAAGACTACCGCTTTGTGTTTGATACCGGCCTCAACTATATTCTGGCTGATATTCGCGACGACCTGATGCAGTTTGGCATCACCTACGAGGAGTGGTTTTCCGAGCGTTCCCTCACCAGCAGTGGCGCTGTTAGTCGTGCCATTTCACGCTTACGCGCAAGCGGTCATACCTATGAAAACAATGGTGCCCTGTGGTTCCGCTCCTCTGACTTCGGCGATGAAAAAGATCGCGTCCTGGTGCGCGACAATGGCCAAAGCACCTACTTTGCTTCGGACATCGCCTATCACATGGACAAACTGGAACGTGGCTTTGAGCGGGTCATCGATGTCTGGGGTGCCGATCATCACGGTTACGTGCCACGCGTCAAGGCGGCATTAACTGCCCTGGGTGACAACGCCGAGAAACTCGACGTCTTGCTGGTACAGTTTGCCATTCTGTATCGCGGCGGCGAAAAGGCCCAGATGTCAACGCGATCCGGGGAGTTCGTCACCCTGCGTCAACTGCGTAAAGAAGTCGGCAGTGATGCTGCTCGTTTCTTCTATGTGATGCGCAAGTGTGAGCAACACCTGGACTTCGACCTGGATTTGGCCAAGTCCCAGTCGAATGATAATCCCATGTACTACATCCAGTATGCCCATGCCCGGGTATGCAGTGTGTTCCGGCAACTGCATGAAAAAGGGATGGACTACGATCAGGCCAGAGGCATTGCCGGCCTGTCACGCCTGAATGAGGCGCATGAACAGGCCTTGATCACCCGCCTGTCTCGCTATCCTGAATTGATCGAAGCTGCCGCCTTGACTCATGAACCCCATCAGCTGGCCCATTACCTGCGCGAACTGGCGAACGACTTCCATACCTATTACAACGCCCATCAGTTCCTGGTGGACGATGCTGACTTGCGATATGCACGCCTGGCACTTATCAGCGCCGTGCGGCAGGTTATCGCCAATGGTCTTGCCCTGCTAGGCGTTTCAGCACCGGAACAAATGTAATCACGAGAGACGAGTTAGAAAACAGGCTATTCACTGCACACGGCTCTGCCTTTTTCTATATACTCAAAGCTGGTTTTTAGTCTCTGGTCACTCGATACATTTCATGCCACGCGATTACGCCAAAACCCCACGCCCAAAACACAAGGCCTCCCTACCAGGCTGGGTATGGCTGCTGGGCGGGTTATTCATCGGTCTGTTTGTTG
>CBDUOW010000438.1:0-1861 GCA_965368945.1 uncultured Gammaproteobacteria bacterium | reverse complement strand
TGAGTTGTTCCACCGTGCTCATTTGGTGGCGTTGTAAATACTCGACGATGCCGGCGTTGATCCTGGGGCAGACCAGCGGGTCATAAAACAGGGCGGTACCAATACCCACCGCCGAGGCACCGGCGATAATGAATTCCAGCGCATCCTCGGCGGTGGTGATGCCACCCTGACCTATGATGGGAATACCGTGATCACGGGCGACCTGGTACACCTGGTGTACTTTTAGCAGGGCGATGGGTTTTATTGCAGGGCCGGACAAGCCGCCCTGGTTGTTGCCGATATAGGGCGTACGGGATTCGGCATCGATCGCCATGCCCATCAGGGTATTGATCACCGCAAAACCGTCAGTGCCGGCCTCGATACAGCGACGTGCATTCTCGGCGATATCGGTCTGGTTGGGCGACAGCTTGGTGATGAGGGGTTTGTTGGTGACCTGGCGACAGGCTTCCACTACCCGGGCTGACATATCGGGGTCATTACCAAACGCCACCCCGCCCTCTTTCACGTTCGGACAGGAAATATTGATCTCCATGGCATCGATGGGTGAGTCATCGAAAATGCGCGCCACTTGCTGATATTCCTCCACCGTTGAGCCTGACAGGTTGGCGATGAAACGGGTTTCTGCAAAGTCGAGCTGGGGCAGGATTTCGCTGATGACCTTAAGCGAACCGGGATTCTGCAGACCAATGGCATTGAGCATGCCCATGGGTGTTTCATATACCCGGTGAGGCTTGTTGCCCAGGCGGGGTTCTAGAGTAGTGCCTTTGAGGCACACCGCACCCACATCGCGGTTGGAAAAGCCTTTGACGCGGGTATACTCCTCACCGAAGCCGACACAACCGGACAACAGCACCAGTGGCGTGCTGAAGGTCATGCCGCAAAACTCGGTTTTTAATAGCGCTGCATGTTCTGGATTCATGCGCGCAAGATACAGCTTGAGGGCGGGGAGAGACAAGCTCGAGTTGCGGCGCAATTGATTTCAGGCATATTCTTTGGTTTTTATCGCCGGTAAAAACGCACACAACATGTTCCACATTATACTTTTTGAGCCGGAAATCCCGCCCAACACCGGCAACATCATTCGCCTCTGCGCCAATACCGGCGCCCGGTTGCACTTGATCGAACCCCTTGGGTTTGAGCTGGATGATGCGCGTTTGAAACGGGCCGGACTGGATTATCACGAGTACGCGCAGGTCAGCCGTTATGCTTCATTGGAAGCGTGCATGCATCAGCTGCAACCGACTCGCCTGTTCGGGTTTTCCACCCATGGCAAACGCAATGTATTTGACGTGAACTTTCAAGCGGGTGATGCCTTTTTGTTTGGCCCGGAAACGCGCGGACTGCCCGCCGAATTACGGGCGGAGCTGGGTGAGGAGTCGGTGTTGCGTATGCCAATGCTACCGGTGAATCGCAGTCTTAACCTGGCGAATGCCGTTGCGGTGGTGGTGTATGAAGCCTGGCGACAGCAGGGTTTTGAGGGCGCGCAGACGCTGGCGGATTAATCCAGTTCCGCTCGAAGCGCACGTTCCATCAAGGCCTGTACCGCTTCGCGGGGGGTATGGCCCTGGTGCAGGATCAAATAGACCTGTTCCGTAATGGGCATTTCCACACCGTGATCCTCGGCCAGGGCATGAACTTCACGACTGGTATTAATCCCTTCCACCACCTGACCGATGGCCTGGATGGTCTCATCCAGGCTTTTGCCCTGCCCCAGCGCCAGACCGAGCCGGCGATTACGGGATTGATCATCGGTGCAGGTGAGGACCAGATCGCCCAGGCCGGTGAGACCCATAAAGGTTTCAACCTGGGCTCCGAGCGCAGTACCGAGGCGCAGGATCTCAGCCACGCCACGAGTGATCAG
>CBDUOW010000437.1:0-1867 GCA_965368945.1 uncultured Gammaproteobacteria bacterium | reverse complement strand
GGCAATATACAGCCCGCGGGCAATAATGAAGGTATATAGCCCCAGTAACAGCAAGGTACCGAGAAAGCCGAATTCCTCCGAGAAGACGGCAAACACGAAATCGGTGGAACGTTCCGGCAGAAAGTCGAGGTGTGATTGCGTGCCGTTAAGCCAGCCCTTGCCGTAGGATCCCCCCGAGCCGATGGCAATCGTGGATTGAATAATGTGGTAACCCGCGCCCAGGGGATCATTTTCCGGGGTGAGAAAGGTCAGGATGCGTTGCCGCTGATAATCGTGCAGGAGATAGTTCCACGCTAGCGGGGTGGAGGCGGCCAGTAAAATCAATACCGCGAATACGACACGCCAGCGCATGCCCGCTAATAACAGCACGAATATGCCGGAACTGGCGATCAACAGGGCTGTACCGAGATCCGGTTGCTTGGCCACCAGCAGGGTTGGCACAATTAATATGATGATCGCCATTAGCAGTCGCAGGCGAACGGGCGGCAGGGCGGCTTCCGCCAGGTACCAGGCTATCATCATGGGTACCGCAATTTTCATGATTTCAGAAGGCTGAAAACGAAATAGTCCCAGGTCCAGCCAGCGCTGAGCCCCTTTACCCACATCACCAAAGGCCAACACCGCGACCAGCATGATTAACCCTAGACCGAACAGCCAGGGTGACCAGTGCTCAATGCTGTCAGGGGACAGCTGCGCGATGGTCAGCATGACCACAAAAGCGATTAACAGGCGAATACCCTGGCGGGTTACCAGTTCCATGTTTTGGTCACCGGCGCTATACAGCACAAACAATCCGGTGCCGGCCAATGCCAGCAGCCCGAGCAACAGCGGCAGATCAATGTGAAATCGCTGCAGCAGTCGTCGCCCGCTGGATAAGCGGTTTTCATCAGCAAATTGGGAGGCATAGTGCAGGCTCATTGGGTCACTGGCTTCACTAAATATTGGTCCATCACCTTGCGTACCACGGGCGCGGCGGCACTGCTGCCATGTCCGCCGTTCTCAACAATCACGGCCACGGCAATTTGCGGGTCTTCTACCGGGGCGAAACCAATGAACAAAGCATGGTCCCGCAGTTTTTTGCTAATTTCTTCTTCCTTGTATTCTTCATCTTGCTTGAGACCGAAAACCTGTGCGGTGCCGGTTTTGCCCGCGATGCTATACGGCAACCGATAACTGATCCGGTGGGCGGTACCGTGGAGGCTGTTAACCACCTGTTGCATCGCATTAATGATGCTTTCCCAGTGACTGATTTGCACCACCGGCACCGGTTCCAACGGCCGGGGTGAAATCAACTGGTGGTCCTTATCAGCTGTATCCTGTATCGCATAGATCATATTGGGTTGAGTCCGCCGGCCATACATGCTCATGGTAGCGGTGATGTTTGCCAGTTGCAGAGGCGTGGTTAGCATAAATCCCTGGCCGATACCGGTAATCAGGGTTTCCCCCGGGTACCAGACGGTTCGATAGGTACGTTGTTTCCATTCGCGCGAAGGCAGGATGCCACCGAGTTCACCCTGAATGTCGATACCGGTATGTTGGCCGAGTCCAAAGGTGAACAGGAAGTCGTGCATGCGGTCAATGCCCAATGTCTTTGCAAGGTTATAAAAATAGACGTCGCATGATTCAACGATGGCTTTGGTCAGGTCGGTCTTGGCATGACCACGTTTTTTCCAGTCCCGGTAACGGCGCGAATCGCCCGGCTGCATAAACCACCCCGGGCATTTAAGCGAATCAGTCTGCCTGATTTCATCCAGTTCCAGGCCGGCAAGACCGAGAAAGGGTTTAATGGTCGAACCCGGGGGATACTGACCGCGCAAGGCGCGGTTGAATAAGGGACGTTCGGGTGAATCGCGCAGTTCATTGAATG
>CBDUOW010000436.1:0-1867 GCA_965368945.1 uncultured Gammaproteobacteria bacterium | reverse complement strand
GGCAATATACAGCCCGCGGGCAATAATGAAGGTATATAGCCCCAGTAACAGCAAGATACCAAGAAAGCCGAATTCCTCCGAGAAGACGGCAAACACGAAATCGGTGGAACGCTCCGGCAGAAAGTCGAGGTGCGATTGGGTGCCGTTAAGCCAGCCCTTGCCGTAAGACCCACCCGAGCCGATGGCAATCGTGGATTGAATAATGTGGTAACCCGCACCCAGGGGATCATTTTCCGGAGTGAGAAAGGTCAGGATGCGTTGCCGCTGGTAATCGTGCAGGAGATAGTTCCATGCTAGCGGGGTAGAGGCGGCCAGCAATATCAATACCGCGAATACAATACTCCAGCGCATGCCCGCCAATAGCAGCACGAATATGCCGGAACTGGCGATCAACAGGGCCGTACCGAGATCCGGCTGCTTGGCGACCAGCAAGGTTGGCACAATTAATATGATGATCGCCATTAGCAGTCGCAGGCGAACGGGCGGCAGAGCGGCTTCCGCCAGGTACCAGGCTATCATCATGGGTACCGCTATTTTCATGATTTCAGAAGGTTGAAAACGAAATAACCCCAGATCGAGCCAGCGCTGAGCCCCTTTACCCACATCACCAAATGCCAACACCGCGACCAGCATGATTAAACCAAGACCGAACAGCCAGGGCGACCAGTGCTCAATGCTGTCAGGTGACAGCTGTGCGATGGCCAGCATGACCACAAAAGCGATTATCAGGCGAATACCCTGGCGGGTTACCAGTTCCATGTTTTGGTCACCGGCGCTATACAGCACAAACAATCCGGTGCCGGCCAATGCCAGCAGCCCGAGCAACAGCGGCAGATCAATGTGAAATCGCTGCAGCAGTCGTCGCCCGCTGGATAAGCGGTTTTCATCAGCAAATTGGGAGGCATAGTGCAGGCTCATTGGGTCACTGGCTTCACTAAATATTGGTCCATCACCTTGCGTACCACGGGCGCGGCGGCACTGCTGCCATGTCCGCCGTTCTCAACAATCACGGCCACGGCAATTTGCGGGTCTTCTACCGGGGCGAAACCAATGAACAAAGCATGGTCCCGCAGTTTTTTGCTAATTTCTTCTTCCTTGTATTCTTCATCTTGCTTGAGACCGAAAACCTGTGCGGTGCCGGTTTTGCCCGCGATGCTATACGGCAACCGATAACTGATCCGGTGGGCGGTACCGTGGAGGCTGTTAACCACCTGTTGCATCGCATTAATGATGCTTTCCCAGTGACTGATTTGCACCACCGGCACCGGTTCCAACGGCCGGGGTGAAATCAACTGGTGGTCCTTATCAGCTGTATCCTGTATCGCATAGATCATATTGGGTTGAGTCCGCCGGCCATACATGCTCATGGTAGCGGTGATGTTTGCCAGTTGCAGAGGCGTGGTTAGCATAAATCCCTGGCCGATACCGGTAATCAGGGTTTCCCCCGGGTACCAGACGGTTCGATAGGTACGTTGTTTCCATTCGCGCGAAGGGAGGATGCCACCGAGTTCACCCTGAATGTCGATGCCGGTGTGCTGACCGAGTCCAAAGGTGGACAGGTAGTCGTGCATGCGGTCAATGCCTAATGTCTTTGCAAGGTTATAAAAATAGACGTCGCACGATTCAACGATGGCTTTGGTCAGGTCGGTCTTGGCATGGCCTCGTTTTTTCCAGTCCCGGTAACGGCGCGAATCGCCTGGCTGCATGTACCACCCCGGGCATTTAAGCGAATCGGCCAGCTTTATTTCTTCCAGCTCCAGACCGGCAAGACCGAGAAAGGGTTTAATGGTCGAGCCCGGGGGATACTGACCACGCAAGGCGCGGTTGAATAAGGGACGTTCGGGTGAATCGCGCAGTTCATTGAATG
>CBDUOW010000435.1:0-1871 GCA_965368945.1 uncultured Gammaproteobacteria bacterium | reverse complement strand
TTGCTGATTATCTCAGTGGTCGTTTAACGCATCAACGAACCGGGTTTGGTTGTCCGGTTCGTGAAC
The DNA here is from genome assembly GCA_965368945.1 of uncultured Gammaproteobacteria bacterium. Taxonomy (GTDB): domain Bacteria; phylum Pseudomonadota; class Gammaproteobacteria; order UBA6429; family Thiohalophilaceae; genus JAHEIJ01. The sequence goes on along the minus strand of CBDUOW010000435.1, from coordinate 1,805 downwards.
ACTATGAGTGCCTCGATACAGATAGCAACAGCAATGACACGGAATAACATCAAGCTGTTATTTCTGGATAATATATCAAGACCCCGTTAATCATACTCATGCAAGCGCATTGAGTATGCGGTGCAAAACCTCGTCGAGCGGCATTTCAATAAATACCAAAGGCGCGAATGGCACGGCTAGAATAATGCCCATTAATGCGATAGTCCGTATTTTCATGGGGAAGATATGCATGCCACTGATTGTCTCATACACGGCGTTGTAGTCAGCCAGCGCTGAGGGATCAACGGCGGTCAGAATATCCTTACCCTGATCCATTGAGGCCTCTTCCTGGTTCCATTTTTTGTCAAAAGCATTTGATAATCGATATCCCAACGCACCGTATTCACGACGACCGTGTCGCTTGGCATTCACCAGTTGTTTGGTGAAAAATAAAAGTGGTGTAACGATCGCTATCAACTGTGCGATGACAATACCGTAAATAATCTGGTTGGCTTCTTTCATGCTGAGCCCATCTACCAGCATTTCGTGGGCCAGCCCTGCTGACAATAAGGTGCCAAATGCCAGAAAAACGGTAACGAAGGCGAATTGGCCATTCGATAATATACCCAGGCCACCAGTTAGATCGCCATGAGTCGGTAACAATGCGAGTCGTGTTCTGGATACGTGATACAGAAAACCAATCCAGATAATGAATCGCCATATCCAACGGTAAAGCACGATTTGAGCAAGTGGGGCGGCGAACAGGAAATACCACCAGCCAGCGCGTGAAATAGAAAGACTATTACCATCCGATGCCCATAACCAGGTTGAAACTTTTTCCAATTCCGTCTCGCCATAACCCGGTCTTGCCAGCAGGGATATTGTGGCCGCAATGACAATAATGATGATATCAGGCCAGATTGAGTCACGGCGGCGTTTCATATTATCCAATGCACGTGTAAATTGAGCACGACTGCTTTCAGGTAATATACCCGAGGTTTTTATATGCTGGACTACGGCACCTACCAGGGGATCAATGATTTGGCCGGCGAGTAATAAGATTGGAACTGCTATCAGAAACCTGACGTGTGGATTAATGTCAGTGAAATAGGACAATCCTGCACCTGTTTTGTAGACGCTGCCTTCCAGTGCAGTCAGAATCAATAAGGGGAGCCAGGTAATTCCAATGAAAAAAAGAATAACTCGTCGCGTATGATACTTGCCTTCTTCTATGATGCCGGTTCGTAGCAGCAGAGCGTAAAAAAGTCCGCCTGTTGATAATTTAAACACTGGTGTTGTAGAAGAGTCATTCATGGCAATTGTCTATTGTTATTAATCGTAGCCTGCTTACTATTTTGGCATAATTAGCGAGTTTAGCTAACTCGAACCAATTTTTTTATTTCGGATGCTGGATCGGCATCGGCTTTCGTCTGAGAGTTAGCCGATAAAAACCTTAACAGGAAATTCGTTCGAAAGTAGTGCCCAAGTTGGACTTCGCGCCCTGGAAATGTGCAAATAAAATAGGAGCGGCTTATCTTGCACTCTACGTAAAATAATATAAGTTATTGATTATATTAAAAAATAGAATGTTGGCATTGTTCCTGCAATTATCAGGAGGACAGCGTAAGTAGTCTATCGACAATGACTCCTCCTTAGTCGGTATTTGCCCCGCCACTTGTGGCGGGGCTTTTCTTTTTTTACGAAACTCACTGTTTCGGTTTTTTCCTTAATAAGCAGCTGTGGTACCAATCATCCGGCCTACGGGCATGAAGGCTGGCAACCCTTTAGAACAGGCCTTTATTGATCCACATATGCACCAGGATACT
>CBDUOW010000434.1:0-1873 GCA_965368945.1 uncultured Gammaproteobacteria bacterium | reverse complement strand
TCGGGCATGGATACTATTTGAATGAAATGGAGAAGGTGATAGTCGCAGAAGAATCAGAAAGCAAAAAGATGCAGATAAACAGTGAACTGATGGAAATTGCCCGCGCAAGAACCCGGCTCACCTCGCAAATTATCGATACTGACGATCCGTTTATCCAGGACGAGCTGAATATTATACTCGAGACCCATGCCGGGCGCTTTGCCACTTTACGCCAACAGTTATTGAAATTAGACCTTAACAGTTACGAAAGGCAAGTTATCGAAAATGAACATGCGGAGATAGTATCAATAATTCTCCCTGCTCAACGTAAAGTCGTTAACCTGGCAATGAGCGACAAACCAGGCGATCTCCAGGAAGCAAGGACGATACTTTACGAAACCGTCCTGCCAGGACAGGGGGAAATGATTGAGTCGTTCGGCAAGTTAATTGCTGCGGAGCAAAATCGCATATCGGAGTTATCGGAATCTGCACGCATTTCCGTGCAATCAATAAAACAGAAAAGTAACTACCTGACGGGCGTGGTTCTGAGCGGCGTTTTATTTTTATCCGTCATAGTCATATTCCGCGTTAGACAAATTCAACTTGCATTAGTAAACTATAACAAAAATCTGGAGCGTACCGTAGCTGAGCGTACTAATGAATTACATGATGCCATGGATGAACTGCATCGCAATGTGGATATTGTGGACAAACATATCATCTCCTCCCACACCGATCTCGAAGGTAATATTACCTACGCTTCCGATGCATTTTGCCATATCTCCCAGTATTCTCAAAAAGAATTGATTGGCAAGCCACATCGAATTGTGCGCCACCCCGACATGCCGGATGCCATCTATGAGGATCTATGGGAAACCATCAGCAGCGGAAAATCCTGGCGAGGAGACATAAAAAACCGCGCAAAAAATGGGAACGCCTACTGGGTCGAAATGAATATCGAGCCCAAGTTTGACGCGAATGGTGAGATCTTTGGCTATGCCGCCATAAGCCAGGACGTTACCAATAAAAAACACATTGAAGCGTTATCGGTTACGGATCCTCTTACCCAGTTATACAACCGGCTCAAACTGGATAAGGTGATTATCTACGAAATTGATCGATCACACCGTTATCATAATCCTCTTTCGATTGTATTGTTCGATGTGGACGACTTCAAGAAAGTCAATGACACCTACGGTCATCAAACTGGTGACGCAGTATTAATCGTGATTGCCGATATCGTTCATAGCATAGTCCGGGATGCCGACATCGCCGGGCGATGGGGTGGTGAAGAATTTTTGATTATTTGCCCCGATACCGACAGTGACGGCGCCGCGAAACTGGCGGATAAACTGCGCAAGGCCATTGCCGAACATCAATTCACAAAAGTTGGTAACAAATCCTGTAGTTTTGGTGTCGCAACACTGCAGCCCGAAGAGGACGCGCAGGGTCTTATCAACCGTGCTGATAAGGCCATGTATCAAGCCAAGAATGAGGGGCGTAATCGGGTGGTGATAAATGGCTAACCGTTTCAGTAGTTCCTGACTTAATGAATCAAACCAAGATCATCAACTAAGACTGGTGAGTCCACCCATGTAAGGCTGTAACACTGTCGGCACCTCGACGCTACCGTTTACCTGCTGATAGTTTTCCAGAATCGCCACCAGGGTACGGCCGATTGCTAAGCCGGAACCATTGATGGTGTGAACGAGTTCTGGCTTGCCGGTTTCCGGATTACGGTAACGGGCTTTCATACGACGTGCCTGAAAGGCTTCGAAGTTACTGCAGGAAGATATCTCCCGGTACTTTTCCTGTCCTGGCAACCACACTTCCAGGTCGTAGGTCTTGGCGGAGGAAAAACCGATATCACCGGTACACAACGCCACCACCCGAT
>CBDUOW010000433.1:0-1878 GCA_965368945.1 uncultured Gammaproteobacteria bacterium | reverse complement strand
GACCGGTCGGTTTCCGGTACGCAACGCTCAACCCAGTCCTGTCCTTCGATCTCATCCCGCTGCCAGCCTGTCAAGCCAAGAAAATAGTCATTACAGAAGGTTGCCACTCCTCTGCGATCCACACTGATAGCGGCCAGTTCTATATCCTCCAGCGTGCGACGAAAGCGTCGTTCATACTCTTGCAACATTTCGGCCCAATGATAGCGGCTTCGCGCCCTGGTCAATAGTATGGACACTATCGTTAATAACAGCAGCATCGAACCATAGAGTATCCAATGTTGCCGCATAAAATCTGAAGCATTTCCTCCGAAAGCAGATGGCGGCAGATGGGCAACGATCTTCCAGACGGAACTTGCCGTCTGCACCGGGCTGATAATTTCGGCAGTCGCATCCGGTCGCAGTTCCAATACACGACGCACCGCTGAGGTAGGTGACAGGGTTGCAAAGGTAAACAATCCTCGATTCGTATAGATCTGGTCTGTGTTGTATTCCTGCAGGTATTTCCACTCAATGGGATAGCGATCGGCATACCTCAAACCGTTTTCAAACATAAAGCCCCAGGCATCTTCAGGATTTTGACTGCTAAGCCAATAGCCATCCTCGTTTAATAATTCAATGTGATCGGCAATATTCGAAGCTGCAAGGAGAAAATGATTAATCAGGCGCTCACCGAAATAATTCAGAACCACGATGCCCTGCCGATTGCCAGCCTGATCAAAAACCGGCGTGGCAAAACGCATCATGGGCTTGTAGGGTTTTTGTACTTTACCGTCCTCGACATTCAGGTCGAGCGGTGAAATATAGACTTGCCCGGAATCGAGCTTGAATGCTTCCTGAAAATAATAGCGTTGGGACTTGTCCTGCAATCGCGCTGTCTGAATAATCTGCGGATTACCATCATTGAAGTTAATGCGCACTATCTCATAACCAGAAGCGTCAAGCATCCGCACCTGATCATACAGCCGTTTTTGTTGCGCGAAATGCTGGAAGATTTCACCGAGGCGATGAAGATAGGCCTCCATGTGCAGATGCGCCGTGCTCTGCGATTCAACGTAACGCCCGAGGAAAAGCAAGTCAGTGATAACCGCATCAATGTCGGCAACCATCATTCGCCGGGCCAGCTCAACATTCAGCGATTCCGAAGATTCGCGAGCAACCCGCGCCTTTTCGTAGTCAGCATAGAAATGCAGGCTGCCCGTGATGGTAAGGACCAGCAGCAACGGTAAAAATATCAACAGAAACCGTCGTGCCATAGAGAAAGGACGAGGACTCGGCGGTTTTTGCAGCATAGTCAGGTCTTGATCGGTACCATCGACAAGGATTCGAAAAAAACCTTAAGCTTTGACTACGCTAGGGAATCCGTTGTGAAATGGTCAGGGTTATTTGTTGGTTGCTGTTCGTGCTGACATTGTCTACCTCACCGGTCAGGTCACCACTCTGAGCTTTTGCGGTACCTGACTTGGAGATACGTGCGCCTACCAAAACTTTAGCATAGTTCGACAACTTCATCTGCGGCATCATGGCCATGGAGTCATCCAGTGTCACGGTTACAGGCAGATCCTGTACCTGTTTGCGCACCGCGGCCAGCGGCATGGGGGGGCCTTCTACAGCCCGGGCAAAAATAAATACGGTATCCCCGGCGGAGACCCTGTCCTGCAGCGCAGCATCCAGTGAAACCGTGACTTTCAATACGGCGCCCGCGACGACTGGCGGTTCAGGTGCCACGGTCTCTTCTGCCATCGCCGTGCTCGCCGGCCGCCCCAGTTTCTGCTCAGCCCGCGCTATCAGGTTACGCACTTCATTCAGCGAGGCCGGATCATCCTGCATCATGGGTTCCAGCTTGCGCCAGTGTTGCACCGCCAGTTCGTATTCGCCCTG
>CBDUOW010000432.1:0-1886 GCA_965368945.1 uncultured Gammaproteobacteria bacterium | reverse complement strand
ATTAATAGACCGAATATCCGGATTATTCTGTTCGCAAAGCCTCAATGGGGTCTAGCCTGGCCGCCCGGCGGGCAGGGAGTACTCCGGCAGCAAGCCCGATTACCACGGCAATCGCCTCGGCAAGAACAACAAAGACCCAGGGGGTGTGGACCGGCAAGGCGGGCAGAGCGAGGTGCAGCAACTGTGCCAGGCCAATGCCCAGTCCCAATCCGGTCAAACCCCCAATCGCAGCCAGTACGATGGCTTCACCCAGGAATAGACTCAATACCTGGCTCTGACGTGCTCCCAGTGCACGGATCAAGCCGATTTCGTTGATACGTTCGTTGACCGCAATAGTCATAATGGTGACGATGCCGATGGCGCCGACCAGCAGTGAAATGCCACCAATCGCCCCGACGGCAAATGTCAGCACATTCAGGATAGAACCCAGCACCTCAAGCATTTGCTGCTGGGTAGTTATGGTGACATCCTCACGGCCATGACGTGCTATCAGGGTGCGTTTAATACTTGCCACCACTTTATCGATATTGGCATCTTCCTGATAGAGCACATCGACTTCGAATAAACTATTACGATTAAACAGTTCCATACCACGCGCAGTTGGAATATATACCGTGTCGTCCATGTCAAAACCCAGTATCGTTCCTTTTGATTCCATTACGCCGATGACACGATAGCGATTACCACCAATACCGATACGTTGTCCGAGGGGATTGCGGCTGCCGAATAATTCATCGCGGGTTTTACTTCCCAATACAGCAAAGGCTCGTGGCGCGGTGGGATCGTCATCGGGCAGGAAACGACCGGATTTAACGTGCATACTGAATGCTTCCGGCCAGTCGGAACCCGCACCATATATCGTGGTGCGTCGTCGCCGGTTGCCGGCTTCCACTTCACCGTTGCCTTGTACGATCGGTACAACGGCCTTGACGTTTGGCAAGTGTTTCAGGGCTACCGCATCCTCTATTGTCAGTGGTCGTTCGGTACCAAATACCCCCATGCTGGAGCCATGCGTAGTTGTCCGACCGGGATTGATGGCAATCAGATTGGTACCAAACTGGGTAAATTCGGCCAGCACAAATTTATGTATTCCTTCGCCAATAGAAGTGAGCAGAACGACGGCGGTAATTCCCACTGCAATGCCGAGCATGGTAAGAAAACTGCGCATGCGATGTGCTGTCAGGGAGGAACCGGTAAGGTGCAGGAAATCGCGTAGCAACATGTCATTATCTCCCTGACAGCGCCATTACCGGGTCAAGTTTCGCGGCACGTCGTGCCGGTAACAGACTGAACAGCAGACCGGTGAGCAGCGCGACTAATATCGCTGTGGCGACCGCCCAGACGGGGGCATAGGCGGGGAACAGGGGAAACGCGTGGCGAATCAGCATGCTACCCAATTGGCCAACAACCAATCCTGCTGTTGCACCGAGGGCGGATAACAACAGGGCTTCGACCATGATCAGGATAACGATTTGTCGTTGTGCTGCCCCCAGTGCTTTGAGCAGACCAATTTCTGCCGTCCGTTGCGAGACGGCTACCAGCATGACATTCATGATCATGATCCCGGCGACGAACAGACTGATCGCTGCAATTCCGCCGACGGCATAGGTCAGGGCGCCCAGAATACGATCAAATGTTGCCAGCACGGCATCCTGGGTAACGACCGTGACATCCCTTTCACCCTGATGCCTTTTTTGCAAGGTATCGATAACAAATTGCTTGACCGGTTCGATAACTTCACGGCTCTTGGCCTCAACCAGGATGCGAAACAGCGAAGGCGTATTGAATAATTGCTGGGCCGAAGCCACCGGGATCATGATGGTGTCTTCCACATCCACGCCGATGGAGCGACCTTCGGAGCCCATGATTCCGATAATGCGAAAGCG
>CBDUOW010000431.1:0-1892 GCA_965368945.1 uncultured Gammaproteobacteria bacterium | reverse complement strand
TTTCATCTGCGGTCACAATAGCGGGCCCCATGGGGCAAAACCCATCAAGGCTTTTCCCCACGAACCACTGCTGGTGCTCGCGCTGGAGTCGACGTGAGGTCACATCATTGATGATGGTGTAACCGTAAACATATTCAAAAGCCCTGTCTTGAGAAATACTACGTCCTGCCTTACCTATGATGACTGCTAACTCTCCCTCGTAATCGGCTGACTGGGTGGCATCAAGCCAAACCGGGATGCTCTCGCCTGGTCCAATGACAGACGTTGTGGCTTTTGTGAATACTATCGGCTTCGCTGGTAACTCATCTGTTTTGTCGTCACATGCAGAACCAGACGACTGTAATTCCTGTACATGATCACGATAATTTTTTCCGATGCAAATGATATTACGCAAGGGTCGTGGAATGGGCGCAAGCAGCTGGACTTGAGCAAGAGGCAAACGATGTAGATTACTATCTAATGCCGACTTTGCTTCAGCCAAAGCAGCATCTCCCCGGGCAATGAAATCAAGCATATTCCGGGGTAAGTCAGGAGCTGCCTTAGTCAGGTCGATGACCTCGTCACGCAGGGTATCCAGAACACCAACCCGTGACTGGGTGGATTCTATATAGGTTACAAGATGCATATGAATAGCTCTTTATATTCAGGCTGGGATAATTATTACTATAAATACTATTTATTGTTACCGGGCGACTAGCAATTCACAGCAACACGGTTTCTGCCGCTGTTCTTGGCGTTATATAAGGCAACATCGGCACGGTTAATTATGGTGTCAACAGAATCATCATTTACATAGCATGCCACACCAAAGCTGGCGGTCTGCTTGCCGAAATCATTAAATACATGGCTGTCGATATGATGATGTATTTTGTCTGCCAGGGATATGGCACCGTCCATATTTGTTTCAGGACAGAGTATAACGAATTCCTCTCCACCCCAACGCCCGGCAGTATCTATATGTCGAATAGTTTCTCGTATAATATCCGAAAACTGCTTTAATAATTGATCACCTGCCAGATGTCCGAAACGGTCATTAACGCGTTTGAAAAAATCAATGTCAATTAAGATGATAGAAAACCCTTTGGCGTATCGTTCACTCCGTTCTATTTCATATTGAATAAATTCGTTAATTTTTCTTCTATTGTAGAGTCCGGTTAAGCAATCTTCGGCCGCCATTCTTGATATTTCATCATGAAGTTCCTGTTGCCGCATAATCAGTTTGCGGCCATAGCAGATTGGCAACAATAAGGCAATTAAGGTAAATGTGGCTATCGAGTAGACATACTCCCATCTCTCTTCATGTGATTCCGCTTCATGTGTGTGGATCAGAAAACCGCCGATCAGATCTTCCAGCCAGAATTCCCACAGAATACTCAACCCGACAACAGTAAAAAATACTATCGCAATAACAGCATAATATTGCCTTAGTCTCATAACTGCATATTCTTTTTGGTTAAATCCGAGTGTCAGAACAACCCCTCTAAAAAGACGATTAGACATTGTCTAATTTAGGGCGCCTGCTAGCCTCATTCAGACCTTTTCTAACTAATATAGTATAGAAACCTTTGAGCAATATTCCTTTTATATTAAAGATATATCCATATTGAGTAATTTGCTGATATTTAGAGCCAAAATTTATGAATTACCGGAAAAATGGCAAGCGATAAACCCGCACGCAGACTTTGATTAGCTATAAGAAAATTATATTGTGACAGGAATTGTCAGATATTTAAGCTGTTTTCTGAAGTACGCATCTACCAGTTCATTTATCAATATATGCTGAAATGTACAACTGACGAATTTTGAATGGGTAAAAACCAGGGTACTTTTTCAATATTTCCACCCGAACTTTGATGGATTGAATAAATCAAATTTACAGATCATCATACCAG
>CBDUOW010000430.1:0-1896 GCA_965368945.1 uncultured Gammaproteobacteria bacterium | reverse complement strand
GAGTCTTGCCCGGCCTCTTCCAGGTACCATATTTCATGGTTGCCTAATATGGTTTGGCAATGACTTTGCTTTAATAATGCTATCGTTTCAGCCACCTCTTCCCCGTATCCAACAACATCACCGGGACATAGAATCAAATCCACCCCGCATTGCTTGAATACTGACAAGGCCTCTCTCAGGGGGGCAACGGTGGCATGGACATCACTGATTAAGCCAATTCGAGTCGGCACTTTAATTTTCCTGTAACGTGGTCACAATAAGCATACAAAACGTGCCTAAGGAATCAAATCTGACGGGTTATAAGCAAATACTAATAATCCACTAACGGGCCGCGCCGCCATATACCTGCCATATGATTGTAATATAGATCCTTAATGACCTGGCTACTTAATATCCGTGCAACACTATTACAACGCTTAGTTGGGATGTAGCGATAGCACTGCGATTATCAGGATTGACAATATGATTTAGTTCGAAAAAGTGCTGGGCATCAAAGTGATGCCCAGCAGCGACAGAGGAAAAGTGATTTTCTAGGTGTCTGGTCAAAACCAGACTTTGTACAACGGGAAATATCCATGGACCTTACAGATATGTATGATCTGGGGAAGCATTAATAATATAAAACTGTTTTCTAATCTTCATTAGGAAGAAAGCATTAATTTCACAATTATGCGGGTTCCATCGCAACCTCAGGCGGCAAATTGGTCCGCGCAATACTTTTAGAAAGGGTATAAATTCGCCGTAGTTGCTCAACTAAAGACATCTGCAGGCGAATTTTATTCAGGTAGTCCGGATCTTCCGCCGGTAAGCGTCGTGCCTGTCGTTCAAATAATCTCATGGCCAAATCAGCGATTTCACTTTTCATTAGCAGAACACTTTCTGCGGCCCGCTGATCATTTTTCCCTACTGCCTGCACCGCCAGTGCTACGGCACGACAGACCGCCTCGTAGAGGCCGGAGATCATCACACCGGTCTTCTCGCTCGATTTGTATTCGTGCTGGATGAATCGCTTTGCCAGCGCCACCAGGTCAGTTTCAATCACATCCGCCAGGTTTTCCAGGTTGACCATGGCTGTCATCAGGCCCTGATGGACATGGCTCTCCTTCTCAGTCAACAAGCCCTGGCGGAGACGTCCGAGGTACTTGAGGATCTCCGTTTCCAGGATATCAACTTCATCATCCTTTCTAGCGATTGCATCCAGTCGAGCCTTGTTCCGACTATCCATCGCCGGGCCAAGTTGTTTAAGCATGCTCAAGGTAATTTCCCCTGCCCGGTTGATCTCATGCCGAACATTCTCAATTGCCACTGATGGCGCTTTGAGTGCGTTCTCATCCAGGAATTCCGGCTGGATGATCACGCCTTCGGGGAGTTTCTTTTCCGGAATCAACCATTGCGCCAGGCGAGCAAACCAGGTTGTAAAACTGATGAATAACAGGGTATTAATCACGTTAAACATGGTATTGGCATTGGCAATCTGCCGTGGCGTCTCTGCCGCCAATTTTGCGCTGCCCTCCAGACCTTCTACGCTCGGCGAGATCCATATTGCCAGATCTGTTAGAAACGATAGCAATGGCAACCACACCAACACACCCAGGACATTAAAACTGATGTGTACTACAGCGGCCCGCACGGCTTCTGTCGGTTTACCCATGGCCGCCAGAAGAGCAGTCACGCAAGTGCCGATGTTGGCTCCCAGCGCCAAGGCAATTCCAGCCGGTAAAGTTAGAAGGCCTTCACTGGCCATGGCGATGGCGATACCGACCGTGGCTGCCGATGATTGGACCATGCCAGTAAATATCGCGCCTACAAGGATTCCATACAGCGGTAATTCCATCTTGCCCAGAATTTCCATGAAAGGCTCGTAACTACGCAAAGGTTTCATGCCGTCGCTCATTA
>CBDUOW010000429.1:0-1903 GCA_965368945.1 uncultured Gammaproteobacteria bacterium | reverse complement strand
GATGGATTATTGGTTCACTGCCCTTGACGGGGGCGTCCATAGACGATTTGTTAGAACGCAATTTCACTGATTAACCTTAGTTGCTTCTAAAAGATTCCTTAGAAGCATCTCTCCATGAGGCGATTTTACGTCATCATGGGGATTTAACGTATAACCAGGGACACGCTCTGTAATTGATGTTCCTTTATACCAAATTGTTAAATCAAACCAACTATCAATGAAATTATTTATTTCATATTGAATTGGATATTCTTGATTATCTAGATCAAGAACTATTGTTCCCTTTTCTGTTTTTTCCATTTTTGCGTTCTAACTATAAGTAGACACCCTAAATGCACCGTTTGAAATGGAATATTTAGGGTTCATAATATTCTAAACTTGAATTATAACAATAATTTGGTATATTTTTAGGGAGCCTAATGGATAAGGCAAATCGAGCAAGGAGCACACGATGAAACAACCACGCCTGCTGGACAGGGTGCGTAATGCGCTGCGTGTCCGTCACTATAGTCTTCGTACTGAAGAAGCATATATCAACTGGATTAAACGCTACATTTATTTCCATAATAAAAAACATCCCGAAGCCTTGGGGGAGAAGGAAATCGCCGGGTTTTTGAGTTATTTGGCTACTGAAAAGCATGTGTCAGCTTCGACTCAAAATCAAGCCCTTTCGGCACTACTTTTTCTCTATAAACAGGTACTTGAAGTTGAGCTGGACTGGTTAACCGATGTTGTACGCGCCAAACGGCCTAAACGGCTGCCTGTGGTGTTATCGAGACCTCAATTACAGCAACTTTTTTCGTTGATGGATGGCAGAAACAAGCTATTGGCGGAGCTGATGTATGGCTCCGGCTTGCGCCTGATGGAATGTTTAAGGCTGCGAGTGAAGGATATTGATTTTGATTATCAACATATCCTCGTCCGCTCCGGTAAGGGGAATAAGGACCGGGTGACTGTTTTGCCGTCCAATTTAATTGAGAGGTTGAATGACCAGCTGGAGTATGCGCGCAACCTTCATAACGCGGATTTGGATGAAGGTTTTGGCAGGGTCCATTTACCATATGCGCTGCATCGGAAATACCCGAATGCGGATCGCGAATGGGGCTGGCAGTATGTCTTCCCTTCAGGCAATCGCTCGCGAGATCCTCTTGATGGTGAAATTAAAAGGCACCACCTTGACGAAAAGAATGTGCAACGTGCGATTCGTAATGCAGCAAGAAAGGCCGGCTTCACCAAACCGGTAAGCAGCCATACAATGCGTCATTGTTTTGCCACCCATCTTTTAGAAGACGGGTATGACATTCGGACTGTACAGCAGCTCCTTGGTCATAAAGATGTGAAGACAACCATGATCTATACGCATGTGATGCGAAAGGGTGCTCAGGGTGTTCGGAGCCCACTAGAAAAGCTGCAACAGTCTTAAGACTGGTCTAATGCTGAAGCAGTGCGATCAGATCGTGCTCGGTGGATTCAACCACGGTGGCTTCGGCGAACTCGCCGATTTTGAGGTCGGCACCGTCTTCGATAATTACCAGGCCGTCGATCTCCGGTGCATCAGCAGCGGAGCGTGCGAGGGCGACGCCGTCTTCGGTAATGTCATCCACCAGTACGGTTAGGTGGTTGCCGATCTTGTTTTGCAGCTTGGCTTCGCTGATCGTCTGTTGGGTGTTCATGAAGCGTTCCAGCCGTTCTTGCTTGATGTCTTCCGGTACCGGGTTGGAGAGAGCGTTGGCTTTTGCGCCTTCCACCGCCGAATAGGCAAAGGCGCCGACCCGGTCCAGCTGGGCTTCATCGAGGAACTGTAATAACTCCTCGAAGTCCTGTTCGGTTTCACCGGGGAAGCCGACGATAAAGGTACTGCGCAGGGTGATGTCCGGACAAATGGCGCGCCAGTTTTGAATGC
>CBDUOW010000428.1:0-1909 GCA_965368945.1 uncultured Gammaproteobacteria bacterium | reverse complement strand
CTCAAGTGTTCCTCAACCAGCAGCAGGATCACATCGCGTTGGGTTTCCAGGGTCAAGCCTAGAAACGTTTTACTCTTCACCAGACCCTCACCGCGGGCATTGCTAATGACTGTTTGACCCGTGGCGCCGGCTTGACGTGCGGCATCCATAACCGCTTCGGTCTTGTCGTCTTCGACAAGGACAATCAATAATTTGAAATGCATGCTTTACTCTCCTGTGCTAGTCGTACGGTTCGCTTTACGTAGCGCCCGCCAGTGACTGATCTGGGCATAAGCCATCACCGTAATGATTGGAAACAAACAGGTAAAGGCAATCAGGCCGAAACCATCCAGTAACGCGCTGCGACCTGGTACGGTCGATGCCAGACCCAGTCCCAATGCCGCCACCAACGGCACGGTGACCGTCGAGGTGGTCACCCCGCCGGAATCATAGGCCAGCGCGATTATTGTTTTCGGTGCAAACGCAGTCTGGATAATCACAATGATGTAACCGGCAATAATAAAATAGTGCAAGGGAGCACCGGTGACGATGCGAAATGTCCCCAGCGCGATACCCAGCCCTGCCCCGATCGCCACCGCAATTCGCAAACCCCAGATACTGATCGCGCCAGCGGATACTTCCTTGGCCTTAATGGCCACCGCCAGCAATGCCGGTTCGGCAATGGTAGTGGAGAAACCAATCGTGGCGGCAAACAGATAGACATAAATGTAATCACGCCATTGCATTGCCTGTACCACATCATCCACCTTGCCATAAATGAAAGCGGGATCGGTGAGTTGCTGCGCCATCAATTTGCCGACTGGAAACAGGGCGATCTCCAGTCCATCCAGGAAAAACGCCAGTCCCAGCAGGACGTAAACAAAACCGATTAACACCTTGCGTAAATTCGGGATCGACCGACGGATGACCAATAGTTGGAAACCGAAGATGATCACCAGAATAGGCAGCACATCGAATATCGTGTCGGCCAGGGTGTGCAGAATATGAAAAGGTGTGTTCATCCGGTCAGCATCCCGTAACCCATGACAAAAATCATAGGCGTTAGTGAGGCAAAGGCAATCAAACCAAAACCATCCGTCATGGGATTGCGACCCTTGATGCTTGAAGCCAGCCCGACACCCAGCGCAGTAACCAAAGGCACGGTAATGGTCGAGGTAGTCACCCCACCCGAGTCATAGGCAATACCGATGATTTCCTTGGGTGCAAACATGGTCATCACTACAACTCCGGCGTAACCCGCGATGATCAAATACTGGATCGGCCAACCATAGATTATGCGTACTACACCTACCATAATGGCAAACCCGACTGAGAGGGCAACCGTGAAGCGCAAACCAATGGCGTAGGAATCCATTGCCTCTGTAGTGTTCTCAATAGCACCACCGGCAGCGGCAACCTTGGCGGCCTCCTCCGCCACGGCGATCAAGGTGGGCTCTGCTACCGTGGTACCAAACCCGAGGGCAAAGGCAAACGCCAATAACCAGATAAAACTGCCCTTGCGCGCAAACGCGTAGGCCATCGCTTCACCAAGGGGAAACAGCCCCATTTCCAATCCCTGAATGAAGAACGTCAGCCCCAACACCACCAGGAATGTGCCATACAACATCTCCCCCATATTCGGTATGGGCTGTTGCAAGATGACAAGTTGAAAAAAGCTGATGACCAGGAGGATGGGTAACAGATTCCGCAAACTATCCAGCAGGGAACGCAAAAAGGGGAGCAAAAAATCTTTCACCTGAATACCTGTCTGAACGCTAACACGATAACCATACACTATATATAAGAAAGTGTTAATCCCGCTCTAAGATTGATCTTGTTCCTCGTCCATGGCTTGAAGTAAGGTAGTACGAATACATGCTCCATATGTTTATAAGCACATCATGGAGTATTAAACATAAAGAATAACAAC
>CBDUOW010000427.1:0-1916 GCA_965368945.1 uncultured Gammaproteobacteria bacterium | reverse complement strand
AACAATTATTTGAACCGGATTCATCAACCTACAGTTATCTCATTGCCTGTCCGGAGACAGGAGAGTGCGCTATTATTGACCCCGTGCTTGATACTGCAGAGCGTGATCTGAGCGTGCTGCAGTCACTTGATCTCAAGCTAACCTGTACCATTGATACCCATATCCACGCCGATCATTTGAGCGGGGCGCGACGGCTCAAGGCATTGACCGACAGCAAGATTGCTTATCCGGCTATTGATGAATTACCTTGTGCCGATATCGGCCTGCAAGAAGGTACAAGCTTTAATATTGGCAATATTGAATTGCATCCGTTATTTACGCCGGGGCATACTGACCATCATCATGCCTATCTTATCCATACACCGGTCCAGAGTATGTTATTTTCCGGGGATGCGTTGATGATTGATGGAGTGGGGCGCACCGACTTTCAGTCTGGAGACAGCGAAACACTTTATAATAGCATCCAACAAAAGTTTTTCAGCCTTCCGGATGAAACACTGGTTTATCCATGCCATGATTACGAAAATCGGCATATCAGCACCATCGGCCAGGAGAAAGAGCGTAACAAACACATTGGTGGAAAATCGCTGGAGGAATTTATTGAGATTATGCGGAGTCTCAACTTGCCCTATCCACGCAAGATCGATTTTGCCGTACCAGGTAATCAACAATGCGGTGAATGTCCCGAGGATATACCCGAGAAATATCAGGGTCCCTGTGCCAAATACGATCAAGGCGACTGAATGTCATCATGTACCCGATAGCACAGAGCATGAGTTGGTTGTAAACTATCCAGGGACAGAGTTAAAAATTCCGGGATAATTTTACACCGACTTTCTTTGTTTTCGCTTGGCATAATTATTACCTGCAAACAGCAGGGAAATTAGATAAATTTGTTCTCACCATGACACGGGGTTAGGTTGATGCGCCGGGAAAAACTTTTCAGTAACGCTGGATTCTATCCCTTCATCGTGGAAAGTAATGTGTTGTTACACCGTGAGGCGTTTGACTCTGGACGCCGGATGTTTGAGCTGCTGATGACGAAGCGGGCGCCAGAGCGACCTGTAACTGTGCTTGATCTGGCATGTGGTGGTGAACCGGTCGTGATCGCGAAAATTATGGAGAGTTTCCCGGACCGCTGTTTTCACTATACCGGTGTTGATATTAACCCTGACCAGGTTGAGCAGGCCCGATCCGTATTTAAATTCCCTCACAACGTGGCCGAGGTGCGGATCAATGAAGGGAATGCCTGGGATTTTCGCACTGCCGAACCCGCCCGTAAGTATGATGTGATATTCATGGGCATGAACCTGCACCATGGCACGCCGGAAGAAATTTATTACCTGGCGACCCGGATCCGGGATCTGCTTGAAGATGACGGGATATTCATTAATCACGATTGTTTTCGTCCGGATGACCAACCCTACCTGAGAAGACCGGATTACCATCCCGAGAATCCCGCTGAGTCCTTTCAGCTGTTGGACGGGGATGTACTGTCGTCCATCTCGCAACCCTTATTCAGTATCAATGAAATTCATGGCGACACACCCGAGCCGGGTTGGCGTATCCGCTACAGGCAGAGTCTAAGCACGACGGCCACCGAGCGTGGCGGTGATCAAGCCGGTATCGAATCAATGAATCAACACGTCAACCTGCGGGATTATCCCATCTCGTTGCAGGAGTTCCGAAAAATATTTGAGTCCGTGGGGTTTAAGGTTAACACCCGGCGTTATAATACCCAGGACCCGCTGGGAGAGTTCATCGCGATGGCTGTCGCGGCGAGGGAATCAAGGGATCAGACTACTTAAATACTGTAATATGTAGTGACAGTAACCCTTATTATTTCAGGAGATGACAAGAGAATGATTACGTATTTTTACTGGGCGATGGTTATCGCCATTGCCATCGCTTTTCTG
>CBDUOW010000426.1:0-1920 GCA_965368945.1 uncultured Gammaproteobacteria bacterium | reverse complement strand
CGGTACGAATACTCTTCACCGCCAGGTAAAGCACATCCTTGCCCACCTTGTCGGTGCCGAACACATGGTAACTGCCACTCAGCACCAGGGCCGTGGTAACAAACACGATGATCAGTGTCATGGTCAATAAAATAGACCGCCATGGAACATCGGTCTCACCGCGCAGAACCTGTTGCGCAATAATCAGAAATGGTTTCTTGCGGCGGACGGTCAGCCAGAGGACAAGTCCACTACTAAGCAGTAGTGAGAGTGCAAGCCCCAGCAGGATACCGATGGTAGTTTTTAACAGGATATCCCGACCGCGTTGATTTGCGGGATTATCCAGATGGGCTCCACCATATTTCAAGCGGGGATAGGCACGCACCTGCTGCCCCGTGGTTAAGGTGACACTTTCTTTGGCATACAGGTGAGTGGCAAACGGGGCGGAGTAACTTTTCTCTTCCTGGCTGCGCAAATTAATCAGTAGCCGATCAAGTAAGCTGAACACCTCGACCGAATAATACAGCTCTGCTTGCGGCTCAGTCGCGGATAAGGGCTTGCGAAAGTGAATCGAGTCCAGCAATCCGACAATGACAAAACTGCACAAAACCACCAGTGCCACCATCGCCCGGCGTTGTCGAAAAACCTGCAGCCATGGCTGACGTAAGTGCTCGCGGGTACGTATATAGGCCATTAACAACATCACGCCGACCACCAGGACAAAGATCAGTCGATCCGTCCACAGGTACACGGCCTTGACCCCAAACAGCGAGGGCAATGTCAGCAACAGGGCTAATATCCCAAGTGCGCCTAACAGCGGCTTAATCCAGAATTGATTGAATAAAGATACCATCGCTCAACTCAACCGAATCCTGGGATCCACCAGGGTATAGGATATGTCGGTCAGGATCAGACCGAGGATGTACAACACCGAACCCAGGAACACCATCGCCCGCACAATGGCAAAGTCCTGCGACTGAATGGCATCAATGGTGTAACTGCCCAGACCTGGAATCCCGAAGAACGACTCGGTTAACAGGCTGCCCATGAATAACAGGGGAATCACCACTACCACCCCGGTCAGTATCGGAATCATGGCGTTCTTCAACACGTGCCGGAACAACACGCGTAACTCGGACAATCCTTTGGCGCGCGCCGTGCGCACATAGTCCTTGTTGATCTCTTCCAGAAAAATAGTGCGATACCAGCGTGAGCCGGCACCAATGCCGCCAATGACGCCGATAATTACCGGCAAGACTAGAAACTTGATACTATCGATGCCGGTGTCATAGCCGGAGATCGGCACCAGCTGCAGAGTCTTACCAACCAAATACTGTCCGCCAATAATATAGAACAAGGCGGAGATGGACATCAGCACCACGCACAGCACGACACCCCAGACATCCACATAGGTGGCACGGAAGAATGCCAGTAACATG
Organism: uncultured Gammaproteobacteria bacterium; assembly: GCA_965368945.1. Lineage (GTDB taxonomy): Bacteria > Pseudomonadota > Gammaproteobacteria > UBA6429 > Thiohalophilaceae > JAHEIJ01. The sequence continues at coordinate 502 of CBDUOW010000426.1, read as the reverse complement.
GCAAAGGTGATATTCAACAGTATGCCCACGATAAAGACTGGAATGGCGATCGCCAGACTTGGCCACATGCGCTGCCGGATGTCATAAGCAATATCGCGGCCGTCATCGGCACTGCCAAATCGAAAGGCAAACAGGCTGACTGACTTGGTGAAGAAAATGGTGTTCGTGAGTTTGTCGATGCCCTCCGCCTCGGCATTATAAAGCAGGGGTTGATCGTAACCTCGCTCCTGTTTCCACTTGGTAATGGCATCAGGAGTCACCCGTTTGACGCCCAGGTGCATACGCGCCATGTCATCGGGACTGTTAACCACAAAAAACAGCGTAAAGGTCAGCAGGTTGACACCAATGAGTATTGGGATCGCATATAAAACCCGGCGTGTGATGTAGGCGAACATGGCGGCTATCTTTTCAGTCCATTGGGATTGGCTAATCGCTGTTTGGCAGCCAATTGTTCCTTGCGTCGATAGGTAATAATCGCCGGGATAATACTGATCAGCAGAAT
>CBDUOW010000425.1:0-1928 GCA_965368945.1 uncultured Gammaproteobacteria bacterium | reverse complement strand
TCAAATCGCAGGTAATTCACCGCCGGGCTACTGCGGTACCCGGCCGCCGCCACTCGACCGACGTTGCTGACCTGGCGGCTACGTTTAATGAGTTTAAGGGACTTGTCACGCTGGGGCCGATCGGTCATCAGCCGGCTGCCGTCAGGCATCTGGTAGACGTAATAGCTCGCCTGGACCGGCATACACAGCACCAGCAGGAGTGCACCGACCAGAAAACCCGGATTTGAAAGACGTATTCTTGGCATTGTTGTTGTGTCCTCTACCCGGATTATCGGCAGAGAAAAGTGTGACTTTAGTCACTATTTGGCTTCAGGCACCAATTCGCCAGACCGCTTCGACCAGCCGGTCAAGGCCTTGCTGGCGAAAACGCTCATTCGCAGCAAGGACATCACTGTCTTCCAGCAAAACCAGGCTGCTACGGTCCTGGTAGAGCTCCTGGACTTCCTCATTACTGACCGCAAAAGGCGGCCCACCCATGCAGGCCTGGTCATAATCCAGGGTGATCAGCAGGCGCGGTACACTCGGGCACAGGGCATTCAGGTGATCCACATAATCCGGCCGCATTTCCTGCGGCAGGGCGACCAGGGACGCTCGGTCATAAACCGCCTCCACCTCGCCCAACTGGGCCGGCGACAGCTCGAAATAATCCCCTAATAGAATGGTAATTTGGTCCACCGACCAGATTTCAAATGCCCCCTGCTGGGTCACCTCGGGATTTAGCTGGTTATCCTCAAAAAACGCCCGCACGGCAATGGGACTGATTTCCACCCCGATAACATCATGGCCCTGCTCCGCCAGCCAGAGCATGTCCAGGCTCTTGCCGCACAACGGGACAAAAACCCGGCTGCCCGCGTGTAATCCCAGATCCGGCCAGTATTGCACCAGGTACGGATTGACCTGCCCCAGATGAAAACCAATCTTGTTATTTTCCCAGCGCTGGTGCCAAAAATTCGGTTCCACCGGCTTTTCCTCGTTATTCACCCAATATGCTATTCTGCCGCAAATGCCAGGGGCTATGCTATATCAAATGTCACCCCTATATCGCGGAGAGCAATTATGACCCAGGTGGCCCGTACCGATCGATACACCATTGAAGCCCTGGAACTGGGGCCAATGGAAAATTTCATTTATTTAATTATCGACAACCACACCCGGCATGCGGCCGTGGTTGATCCCGCCTGGGATGTGCCCGCCATCCTCAAGCTGGCGGAACAAAAAGGCGTCACCATCACCGACATTCTGCTCACCCACAGTCACCATGACCATATAAATGGAATCGAGCAGGTGCTGGACCGCTTTGATGCGCAACTGCATCTCCTCAAACCGGAAGCCGAATTCTGGGGCCGGCACCTCGATCTGCCCACCCTGCATCATGGCGGCGATATCATTCGCCTTGGTGATACCGAAATTGAAGTGCTGCATACGCCTGGCCACACACCGGGCTCCGCCTGCTATCACATTGATGATCAGCTCATCAGCGGCGATACCATGTTTGTCTGGGGTTGCGGGCGCTGTGATCTTGCGGGCGGGGATCCGGAAGTAATGTACGACACCCTGCGAAAACTGGCCGCCTTACCCGACTCGACCCTCACCCTGCCAGGCCACAACTACTCGGACAAAAGCACAGCCACCATGGAAGAACAACGGCAAGGTAATCCCTTCCTGCACTTTCATGACCGGGACAAGTTTGTCGATTACCGCATGCATCAGCATGACAGGATCCGCCACTCGCCCTATCACGCCGAGAATCAGAAAAAGTAAAACAATTAATAAAGACATGGATGTACAAATTAATACCTGGGCAGTTGCACTAATCGCCAGAGCATCTAATCCCTGCCAGGATAATGGATAATTTCTGTGTCTTACCTTGTTATACAGAAATCTGTCTATTACCGGGGAAAGACAGAGTTCTATCGAAATCACTGTTA
>CBDUOW010000424.1:0-1930 GCA_965368945.1 uncultured Gammaproteobacteria bacterium | reverse complement strand
GGTTCCTGGTTCTGATTGAAGAACTGGTTATGCTGGAGAACGAAGTCAAAGCGCAGGGCATGGAAGCGCTCGACAAGCCGCGCATGTTCCAGCTCAAGCGCAAAGGCTTTTCAGACAAACGCCTGGCAAGTTTGCTGAATATCAGCGAACAGGCTTTGCGGGCGCAGCGCCACAAACTGGGAATTCGTCCGGTCTATAAACGGGTTGATACCTGTGCGGCCGAGTTTGCGACCAACACGGCTTATATGTATTCCACCTATGAAGAGGAATGCGAATCGGCACCGAGTCAGCGTGACAAGATCATGGTGTTAGGTGGTGGCCCCAACCGCATTGGCCAGGGCATCGAGTTTGATTACTGCTGTGTGCATGCAGCCTTCGCCATGCGCGAAGACGGCTATGAAACCATTATGGTTAACTGTAATCCGGAAACCGTATCGACCGACTACGATACCTCTGACCGGCTGTATTTTGAGCCGTTAACCCTGGAAGATGTTCTCGAACTGGTAGAGCTGGAAAATCCCAAAGGGGTCATTGTGCAGTATGGTGGCCAGACGCCACTTAATCTGGCTGAGGACCTGGCCGCCGCCGGTGCGCCGATAATCGGTACTACACCCGATTCCATTGACCTGGCCGAGGACCGTGAACGCTTCCAGCAATTGATCCATGAAATAGGGCTGCGCCAGCCACCCAACCGGACGGCACGAGATCCGGAAAATGCGGTCAAGCTGGCGGAAGAGATTGGTTATCCCCTGGTGGTACGTCCTTCATATGTGCTGGGAGGTCGTGCCATGGAAATCGTTTTTAACGAGACTGAATTGCGGCGATACATGACTGAAGCGGTGCAGGTTTCCAATGATTCACCGGTATTACTGGATCGTTTTCTGGATGATGCGGTGGAGTGTGATGTTGATGCAGTTTGTGACGGTAAGGATGTTTTGATTGGCGGCATTATGCAGCACATTGAGCAAGCCGGGGTACATTCCGGAGACTCGGCCTGTTCCTTGCCACCCTATAACCTGTCCGATAAAGTCCTTGATGACATGCGGGATCAGGTACGAAAAATGGCCAAAGCCTTGAACGTTGTCGGCCTGATGAACACCCAGTTTGCGATCCAGAACGAAACTGTCTATGTATTGGAAGTAAATCCCCGCGCCTCTCGCACGGTACCTTATGTTTCCAAGGCAACCGGTCGACCCCTGGCCAAAATTGCGGCGCGCTGCATGGCAGGCCGGACCCTGAAAGAACAGAATACCTACAGTGAAATTATCCCGGACTATTATTCAGTGAAGGAGGCCGTGTTCCCCTTCAATAAATTCCCGGGAGTGGATCCCATATTGGGTCCGGAAATGAAATCCACCGGGGAGGTCATGGGTGTCGGTCGCAGCTTCGGCGAAGCCTATGCCAAATCACAGATAGCCGCAGGCACTAGTCTGCCGCATGATGGACGCGCTTTCCTTAGCGTCCGTGATACCGATAAAACCGGTATTGCGGAAGTGGGACGGCAACTATTAGAGCTTGGTTTTGACCTGGTCGCGACCCATGGAACAGCGAAAGTCCTGCGTGATTCCGGCCTGGAATGTGATGGTGTCAACAAGGTGACTGAAGGCCGGCCGCACATCGTGGATATGATCAAGAATGATGAAATCAATCTGATTATTAACACCACGGAAGGCAGCCAGGCGATTGCCGATTCAGCAACAATACGAAGTAATGCCTTACAGCATAAGGTTACTTACACTACGACCTTAACCGGTGGTCTGGCTTTATGTATGGCATTGAAACAAACGGATATCAGTGAAGTGAACCGCTTACAGGATTTGCACCAGGAGATTAGTGCATGAGCAGAGCCCCAATGACGAAAGCCGGTGCAGAAAAATTACGTGCCGAACTGAAGGAATTGAAAAGCGTCAAGCGCCCGAAAGTGATTCAG
>CBDUOW010000423.1:0-1933 GCA_965368945.1 uncultured Gammaproteobacteria bacterium | reverse complement strand
CATTGACCGTGATCGTGGGATCGGTCTGGTTGTAAACATCATAATCCGCATCCGCAGCATTTGAATCAACGATTTTGAGAACAATGGTGTCGTTATTTGCAACATCCGTGCTGATAATCTGGAAAGCAAACAGGGCCTCAAAGCCAGTATTGTTTAAGTCAGCCGTACCCCCGCCCGCGATACCGTCAACCTCATCAAAGCCCTGATTGGTCGAGTCAAAAGTGAATGCTGTGATGCGTTGGGTGGTATCCGCCCCATCCGTGATATTAGAAGTCGCAGTACTCTGTACTACGCTTGATGAGCCGGTGACATTATTCCATCCGCCGGCATTATGGTTGTATTGGAGTTGCGGTGCTTCGTTCTTGCTGGCATTGCCGGAGGTCTCTTCTATCCCGAACCGCACAAGATAAATCGTATCCGGTTCGAGGCTGGGGTTGGTGTTGACCGATCCAATGATGGCAGAGCCGGATTCGGTGCCGTCATTATAGAAGGCCCAATTCGTAACCTCCATCGTGGGCGGTGTTGTCGCCAACGAGAGCGGCCCGGCGTACCAGTAACCCTCACACTTGATAGATTCATACTGCTGAGTCTGCGCGTTCCAAGCAAACTCGACAAACGTATTAATCCATCTTTGATCTGTCGGCTTTCGCTTGCTCATAAATCGCCTGGAACTCTGATTTTGGAATGATCCGCCCGATAATAAGCCGGTCAATGTCGGCTAGTTGGTTCGCTAAATAGTCCTCGATATCGTTCATCCAGACCGGCAACCATTCGCCCCGTATGTGCATGTAATAGGGTGACTGGCTGGTGATAAAATACCGTTCATCATAGCCCCGGCGCTGAAGGATGCAGATCGCCCCATAAGAGGGGCATTCTTTTAACCCTTGATCGTCATTCCATGTCGTTCCATCGGCATAGTAAATTCGCCACTTAGGAGAAGTCACGGAGCAAGGCCGCTCGGTCTTTCACTGCAATGGTTGAGGCATTGTCCAGCGCATCATAAAGCTCATGGACTGCCAGGGCGGTTGCCTGCAGGGCGTCAATCTTGTCCAGTTGGTACTGTTCTGGGTTCTCCTGCGCTCTCGCGGCGGTATCGGTTTCGTCCACCAGGCCGGTAGCATCTGCGATCCCGATAGCGTCATTTGAGACTTTAGAAGTAATTTCCGTGGTCTGGTTGTTGCCGGCATTGGTGAAACCGGTTAATTGGACATTTCGCCCCACCTGCACATTAGCGAACAGGTTGGCCCCAGCTCGACAGGACACGGTTTTGGCGGTGGCATCAATGATCAGGGTCGTAGTCTTGGTGTCCACTGTCTGAAACAGAATCCGCCCCCATGCCAGATCGGTCGCGCCATCCTGTGCCGCTAAAAGGTCCTGATAAACCTCTTCGGCGGCGGGTAACTCGCGCAATAATATCTTGCAGGTATATTCCATTTTCCGGGAGGCATCTTCCCAGTAGAACTCCTCATTAATCGGCATCGCTTCTCTCCTTGTATGTGGCTCCGTGTCGTTTAAGCGATACGAATCAGTCCTGTGGTGCCGTCATTGGTCGGCATGGTCAACGTAAAGTCTCCTGCGGTGACGGTCTGCGATCCAAACGTATGCACCGAGAGCGCCAGCTTGGTCGCGGAGGTGTCGTTGTAGATCAGGACCGCATCAAAGGCCGTCGAAAGGGTGACGTTGGTATAGACAATCGAGGCTGACGGCGTGAAATGCGCTGTCGTGCCATCAAGGGTCGGTGCGGTGGCCGTGGTAACAGAAACCCCGCCGGCCGTGTAGTTGGTGCCTGTGACCTCGCCGGTTGCGCTGTAAACCGTATCGCCTGCCCCTCGAGTGGCTGTGGCCAGGTATAGCGCGGCCTTGTAGGCGTCTTTGGTGGTTGCCGCCCGGATAACGCTGGCCCCCATTGCGTGAAGGCCGTTCATCAGGTCTA